>JAXJVX010000028.1:0-4658 GCA_036308305.1 Acutalibacteraceae bacterium
AATCTGTTCCCAACTTCTCGTTTATCGCTTTGTAAGTATTCTTCGCACCCATCAAAGCATTTTTAAGGCTTGTAAAGTGGGCGTGCAAAGACACTGCTTCTTTTACAAAGAACTCAGAGTCTTTTCTGTTAATTAAAGGCAGGTCAACAAAGCCGTTTGCCTGAGCCAACAGCTTTTCTTTCCATTCGTTATAATTGTAGTGATAGATTGTATCTACAAATACTTTTGATATTGCATCTCTTAGTTCATTGAGTTTGGTATAAGCATTTTTTGCATCGTCTGCGGATTTAATACCTTGCTCAAAATTAAATGCACCAAGCCATATTTCAGGAATCTGAGGCAAAGCACAAATATTCTCAATGAGTTCAACTATTTCGAGAATCGAAATATACTGTGCTTGGTCACAAATATCCGGTGACTCGTAAATTGTTGAGAGAACTTCAATGCAATCGTTAATCGAATTTGTAAATGCTTCTAATTCGGACCGCATCTGTTCTGTATATTCAAAACCGGATACACGAACAGAAAGACCATCCCAAGGATTATTGTTAACGAAGTAATTCAATCGTTCCAATGAAAGCGAATAACCCTTAAGTGCGTTCAAATAAGACTGAAGTTTGGTCTGTGATACGCTCAAGGGATCGCCAAACGCAAAAGAAATTGCAGGCGCATCATTAACTTCTTCGAGTTTGCTATAAACCTCATAGCAACTTATATTAAGTTCGGGATTTAGAGCGTGTAATTCTTCAGCATATTTATTAAGTTCTTGACGAATAGACAAGAGTTCTTCCAAGTTGCTGATTGCTACATCCTTTACACGGGTTTGCTTCAGCTTAAGGTTAGCTCCAATCTGTTCAAGTATTTCTTTCTTATTAGCTTTGTAGCTATGCAACGGCAAGCAGAAATCGCCCAAGTGTGCTTCTTGAAGTCTGCGATAAACTACTTGGAGAGCTGCCATCTTTTCCGATACAAACAAAACCTTTTTGCCTTCAGCTAACGCTTCTGCGATTATGTTTGTAATTGTTTGGCTCTTGCCCGTGCCGGGAGGGCCTTGCATAACGAAACTAATATTGTTTTTAGAATATAATATAGCATCTTGCTGACTCGAATCAGCACTCATAACCTGATAACAGTCTTGTGTACTAATTGAGTCGAGGTCAAAGTTGCGCAGGTGTTCGGGTATTTCATTTGCTTCGGCAGCATCGCCTGACATTGCACGAATAACGGGATTTTTCTTTATGCGTTCTTCATTTCTAAGAAGATCATTATACATAGAGATTTTCAAAAATGAGAGTAATCCCAAGCTAACTTCACGAAGAATACGCCAACCTCTTTGATCTGCTATTTCCTCAAGACTTTTCAAATAATTATCAAGTGTATCTTTATCAGCATCAAACTGAGGAAGCTCAATGCCATATTCTGTTTTGAGGTAGTATTCAAGTGTAGGATTTACAACAATGTCATCTTCGTGCTTCTTTAATGTGTATGGAGAATTTAACGCTTCCAATGCTAATACGGCAGGAACTAAAATCAAAGGCGATTTAATCCATTGTGCCGAAGCACCTTTGCCATCTTTCCACTCAATAAAACCAAAGGACAGATAAAGGATATTAGTACCTTGTTCTTCTTGTGCCAATCGTGATTTTGCTCTGAGATTTTTCAAGGTTCTCTGTCGTTCAAGAACACTTCCCTCAGTCTTAATATCGCCAATCGTAACGGGAAGAGAAGCGGATAAATTCTCTAATAACGAAAGTATAGAGAAAACACGAATATCTGTTTCTCTATCAACCGAACGTTGAAAAGTCAAAGTTTCCTCGTTAAGAGCAAGTCTATTAAAAAGCTCACCAAAAGAAGGCTCTACCAACTTAATAGTAGTCCTTTTGGTTTCACGATAATTTATCATTTTATTTCGCTTGCCAAGATCGAGCAACTGATGTTCCCAATATTCAAGCTTTTTATCCATTAAATTCGATGCCATAGCAATACCTCAATCTGAAATGGTTATTTCGTTAATTCATTTACTTCCATAATATCGTCAACCTTACAGTCAAGGCATCTACATATCTTAGCAAGTGTATCAGTTGTTATAGCTTCATCACGGCTCAGTTTTCGCATAGCGTGTTTAGTTAGGTTTGCCGCTTCTTGCAAGTCTTTCTTTTTCATATTTCTATCTATCAGCAAATGCCATAACTTTTTATATGATACTGCCATAATTCCATTTCCTTTCTGCATTTAAGCATAGTTACAAAGATACGCATATCATTATAGCACACACAGGTCGAAAAAACAACCTATTATGCGATAGTTCGATAAAAAGTGCGAAAAAACGATATTTTCATAACCAACAGTTATGATAAGCCAAAAAAGAGATGCCGAAGCATCCCTTTTTTTAGCAACCCATTCTTTTATGTAGTTCTCCGGCACAATAATTCAAGAAAGTTTCGATAGAAGGCTCTTTTCCATCCGGAGCGATTTGTTTCCAAAGTTCTTGAGCGTGCGGATCTGTGCTTGCCATACCTGCTCTAATAGCTTCTTTCATATCAGCTTCAACTTGTTCGGGCGTAACTCCGTGCTGCTTCGCAATTTGTCGAATTATCTCTTTTGTTGTCATTTTCTTTCAACTCCATTCATAACTATTTGTATTTCGCCATAACTGACGGTTATGTTATATCACATATTTATTGTCGAATCTACGGGAAACGTGACAGCAAATAAAAAAAGTTCGCTTTTTGTCGAGCGAACTTCTTTTATATCAATTACTTTCTTTTTGAATGTGAAATCATCGTATCAATGACATCGTAAATTTTAGCACGATCTTCAATAGATAACTGTTCAAGTTTTTCATTTAACATTGAGTGCTTAACTTCGTACCCTGAAGTTAGAACGTCACAAAGAACCATATCAGCAGATGCCCCTAATGAGTTTAGTATCGAAACAAGGGACTCAACTGACGGTGTTTTCTCGGCTCTTTCGACCATTCCAATATATGTTACAGAAAGGCCCGACTTCTCAGCCAAGTCCTCCTGACGCATTTTCTTTGCAACACGAATCTTTCTAATGTTCTTGCCAATCGTATCTAATTTCACATTGACACCTCCTTATAGTGTGTGTCTATAACCAATAGTATAGATTATGAATGTGAAATAATACACGAACTAAACGGCAGATACCATAACTAATAGTTACGAAAGTGATGATTTTTTCACAATTATGTGCTATAATAGAATTTCCGAAAGGGGTTGATACAATATGACAGTCATCTTTTGCTTAGATGAAAATAAAGGAATGTTGTTTAATAATCGGCGTTTGAGCCGTGATGCGATGGTCTTTGAGGATATAAAGACCTACCTTACCGGTACGCTCAAAATCAATAGCTTTTCTGAAAAATTAGTTGCAGCATCAGGAATAAATTACGAAATTTTCAAAAATTTTGTCACAAATCCTGACTCAGAATCGTTTTATTATATTGAGAACATTTCTGTTAAGGAAAATCTTGATAAAATCGACCGCATTATTGTTTATTGGTGGAATCGAAAATATCCAAGTGATACTAAATTGGACTTTGACCCGCTTGAATGTGGTTATAAATCTACATCCGTTTATGAGTTCGTAGGCAAATCACACGAAAAGATTACAAAGGAGATTTTTGAAAGATGAAAAGATTAACTACTGTGGTTTCGCTTTTACTTGCGATATGCCTATTGTTCGCAGGTTGTGGCATAGACCAAATCGAAACTCCTTCCTCAAATCCCTCTCATATTAGCAGCGATATTTCAACTGAACAGACGGACAGCTCAACTACAACTTCGCATTCACCCGAATCAGAGAACTCTACGTCAAATACACAGAAGCCAACTGTCCCCAATAAAGTTGATACTATTCAGCTCTCAAGCATACCTGCTTTCTCAGGTAAACCGTATGTAGCGATAAATAATAATGTTCCGAGCTTTAACGAGAGTGACTATACCACAAAATCTTATGAGTATTATAGTAATCTTGATAGTCTTGGAAGATGCGGTATGGTTATTGCTTGTATCGGAACTGATATTATGCCGACCGAAGAACGTGGTAGTATTGGTCAGGTTAAACCTACAGGGTGGCATACAGTTAAATACGATTGTGTTGACGGAAAATATCTTTATAATCGGTGTCACCTAATCGGTTATCAATTAAGCGGTGAAAACGCCAATACCAAAAACTTGATTACCGGAACCCGATTTATGAATGTTGACGGTATGCTTCCTTTTGAAAATATGGTGGCAGACTATGTAAAAGAAACAGATAACCACGTCCTCTATCGAGTAACCCCGATCTACGATGGAAACAATCTATTAGCGAACGGAGTTCAGATGGAAGCCTACTCTATCGAAGATGATGGAGATGGCATCTGTTTCAATGTATTTGTCTACAACGCACAACCACAAATATCTATAAACTATGCCAACGGCGATAGTTCTTATGTTGGCGGCAGTTCAAATGATGTTGAAGATGAACCTAACAATAACATAGATACATCCGCTTCGTATATCCTGAATAAGAAGTCTCTGTCCTACATGAGTATTGATAAACAAAAAATATACAATTTTAAATATAAATATGCATAAATAGAATTGTTACTAACATAAAAAATTACGTTCTTTTACAAATACATTTTGTGG
>JAXJVX010000029.1:0-7092 GCA_036308305.1 Acutalibacteraceae bacterium
CTGCAGTTCAGGTAGGCGCCGCAAATCTTGTTGACCCATGTGCGTGCAAAACCATTATCGAGGATCTTCCCCGAGTAATGGAGAAATATAAAATAGAAAGTCTTACCGATATCATCGGTGCGGCACATTAAAATAAGGAGGATCTAAAAATGGGAAGAGATGTAATTATTGCTTGTGATTTCAGTTCAAAGCAGCAGTGTCTTGATTTTCTTGATAAGTTTACAGGAAGAAAGCCGTATGTAAAGATAGGTATGGAGCTGTTTTATGCAGCAGGTCCGGACATTGTTAAGGAGATAAAACAGCGAGGTCATAAGATATTCCTCGACCTTAAGCTTTGTGATATTCCCAACACAGTTAAAAAGGCTATGAGCGTGCTTTCATCGCTCGATGTTGATATGACAAATCTTCACGCTTTCGGTACAAAAGCAATGATGGAGGCAGCTATCGAAGGTCTTACAAAGCCCGACGGTACCCGCCCGCTGCTTATCGCAGTTACACAGCTTACATCGACAAGTGAGGAAAGAATGAAGAACGACCTTCTTATCGATCGTCCGCTTGATGAGGTAGTTATGCACTATGCAAAATGTGCTGAGGAATCCGGGCTTGACGGTGTTGTATGCTCACCGTTGGAGGCAGGTAAAGTACATTCTGTTTGCGGAAATAAGTTTTTGACAGTTACGCCGGGTGTCCGTTTTGCAGATGGTGATATCGGCGATCAGGTTCGTGTTACAACTCCCGAAAAGGCAAAGGAATTAGGTTCTGACTATATCGTTGTAGGCAGACCGATCACTGCTGCCGAAGATCCTGTTGCAGCTTATGAGCGTTGCATCAGGGAATTTGTAGACTGATATTTGTTGAAAGGATGAATAAAAATGGAAGGCTATAAAAGAGAATTTATTCAATTTCTAGAAAGTGCCGGTGTTTTGAAATTCGGTGATTTTACTGCAAAGAGTGGTAGAAAGATACCATATTTCATTAATGCCGGTGATATAAAAACAGGTGACCAGATTGCAAAGCTCGGTGAGTTTTATGCGAAGAGCTATATGGAAAAGGTAGGCAACAAGAGAACTGTACTTTATGGACCTGCTTATAAAGGCATTCCGATCGCAGTTTCAGCATCTATTGCACTTTCAAAGAACGGTCTTGATGTTCCTTTCTTCTTTAACCGTAAGGAAGAAAAAGATCACGGAGAGGGTGGCGTATTTGTCGGATATGTTCCGAAAAACGGCGAAGAGATAGTTATTGTTGAAGATGTTATTACAGCAGGTACCGCTATCCGCGAGAGCATGGCTAATCTTGTAAAGCTTGATGGCACAAAGATCGCAGCTGTATTTGTAATGGTAGACAGAAAAGAAAAGGGAAAAACCGAAATGTCTGCAATGGCAGAGCTTGAAAAAGAATACGGCTTCCCGGTATATTCTGTTGTCGATGTTTATGATATAATTGAGTATCTCGAAGAAGATGCTGCTAATGCAGAAAATGTTGAACGCATCAAGAATTATCTTGCTGTAAACGGAGCAAAAGTATAAATTCTATAGGTGATAACAATGAAAAGTTTGATCGATATTCTTGATTTAACATTAGAGGAAATTGACGGTCTTACTGATAAGGCGCTTGATATAATTGCAAACAGAGAAAAGTATGCGCATAAGTGTCAGGGTAAAAAGCTTGCTACTCTGTTTTTTGAGCCTTCAACAAGAACTCGTCTTTCATTTGAAGCCGCAATGTATGAGTTGGGCGGCAATGTCCTGGGATTTTCTGAGGCGAACAGTTCATCGGCTGCGAAGGGAGAGAGCGTGGCAGATACTGTGCGAACGGTAGGCTGCTATGCGGATATTATCGCAATGCGACATCCAAAAGAGGGAGCGCCGCTTGTTGCATCAATGAAGGCAGGCGTACCGGTCATTAATGCAGGCGATGGCGGTCACAATCATCCGACACAGACATTGGCTGACCTACTTACCATTCGCCGTGAAAAAGGCAGATTTGATAATCTTACAATAGGTCTTTGCGGCGATCTTAAGTTTGGCAGAACAGTACATTCGCTCATCGGTGCTATGTCACGGTATGAGAATGTGAAGTTCGTGCTTATCTCACCAGATGAATTAAAGATTCCCGAATACCTCAAAAAAGAGGTGCTTCTTGCAAAGAATATTGAATTCTACGAAACCGGCGATCTTGAAGCTGCAATGCCTGAACTTGATATTCTTTATATGACCCGTGTTCAGCGTGAAAGATTTTTCAATGAGGCAGACTATCTCCGCTTGAAGGATAGTTACATTCTTAATACGGCAAAACTTGAAAATGCAAAGACTAATCTATGCATTATGCATCCGCTGCCCCGTGTAAATGAGATATCCGTTGATGTTGATAGTGATCCGCGCGCCTGCTATTTCAAACAGGTCGAAAACGGCAAGTTTGTTCGTATGGCACTTAGTCTGAAGCTCTTGGCGGTGCAGTAAATGAATATCAGCTCTATTACAAACGGTTATGTTATTGACCATATCAAAGCCGGTAGAAGCATGGAGATATATGATTACTTAAATCTCGGTACATTGAGCTGCACCGTGGCGCTGCTCAAAAATGTGAGCAGCCGTAAAATGGGCAAAAAGGATATAATCAAGATCGATTCTTTGATTGACCTTGATCTTGATGTTCTTGGCTATGTTGACCCTGGTATTACCGTCGATATTATCAAGGACGGAAAGATACATGAAAAAACACATCTTGAGCTTCCTGAAAGGATTAGCGGAGTTATAAGGTGTAAAAATCCGAGATGTATCACATCTACCGAACAGGAGCTTGAACATATCTTTAAGCTAACCGATCGTCAGAATAGCGTTTATAGATGCATTTATTGCGAAATGAAGGCACCTTCACGCAAAAAGTAGGAGAATTAAATATGAAACTGCTGGAAGAAAAAATATTAAAGGACGGCAAAATAGGTGCCGGTAATGTATTAAAGGTTGACAGTTTTGTAAACCATCAGGTCGATGTTAAGTTTATGAATGAGGTAGGCAAAGAGTTCCACCGTCTGTTCGGCGGCTGCGGTGTAGATAAGATCCTCACTATCGAGGCATCAGGTATCGGCATTGCTTGCCTTACCGCACAGTATTTTGATGTACCGGTCGTGTTTGCTAAAAAGACTAAGACAAACAATATAGCAGGTGATGTTTATACCTCAAAGGTAGATTCATTCACTCACGGCACTACTTATGATATAGTTGTATCAAAGGACTTTTTGCATGCGGGCGAGCGTGTACTTATTATTGATGATTTTCTCGCTAAAGGCTCGGCATTGCTGGGACTTATCAAGCTTATCAACGATGCAGGTGCCCATGTAGTCGGTGCAGGAATCGTCATTGAAAAGGCTTTTCAGTCCGGTGGTAAAATAGTTCGTGATATGGGTATTCGTGTTGAATCACTTGCAAAAATTGAAAGCATGGATGAAACAGGTATAAAATTTATTGATTAAAGGAGTAGATATAGTATGGATAAAATTCAGATGAAAACTCCGCTCGTCGAGATGGACGGAGACGAAATGACCAGAATAGTCTGGAAGTGGATCAAGGAGATCTTGCTTGAACCTTATGTTGATCTTAAAACTGAATATTATGATCTCGGTCTTGAGTATAGAAATGAAACTGACGATCAGGTTACATTTGATTCCGCTGAAGCTACAAAGAAGTATGGCGTTGCAGTAAAATGTGCAACCATCACACCTAACGCTGCACGCATGACAGAATACAATTTAAAACAGATGTGGAAATCGCCCAACGGCACTATCCGTGCAATTCTTGACGGTACTGTATTCCGTACTCCCATCATAGTAAAGGGTATCACACCCTACATTCCTACATGGACAAAGCCTATCACTATTGCCCGTCACGCATACGGTGATGTTTATAAGAATGTTGAGATGCAGGTGGATAAAGGTTCAAAGGCAGAACTTGTTTGTACCGATAGCAATGGCAATAAGCATAGTGAGGTCATCTACGATTTTGCAGACAGCGCCGGTATAATTCAGGGCCTACACAATAAGGATGAGTCTATTGCAAGCTTTGCAAGAAGCTGCTTTAACTTTGCACTTGATACAAATCAGGATATCTGGTTTGCTACTAAGGATACTATCTCCAAAAAGTACGATCACCGCTTTAAGGATATCTTTAATGAGATATTCGAGAGCGAATACAAGGAGAAATTTGAAAAAGCCGGAATCGAATATTTCTATACTCTTATTGATGATGCTGTTGCTCGTGTTATACGTTCAGAAGGCGGTTATATCTGGGCTTGCAAGAACTACGACGGCGACGTAATGTCGGATATGGTTGCGACTGCATACGGCTCACTTGCTATGATGACGTCTGTACTTGTTTCACCTGACGGAATCTATGAATACGAAGCAGCTCACGGTACTGTTCAGCGTCATTACTACAAGCATTTGAAAGGTGAGGAAACATCGACAAACTCAGTTGCAACCCTCTTTGCGTGGACAGGCGCATTGAATAAGCGAGGCGAGCTTGATAACACGCCTGAGCTTTGTGAGTTTGCGAAGAAGCTCGAGGCTGCTACTATCAAGACTATCGAGGATGGTGTTATGACAGGCGACCTTTATCTGCTTTCAAAGCTTGAGAATAAGAAAAAGGTAAACACAAAGGAATTCCTTGAGGAGATAAATATTCGTCTTAAGGAAATGATGTAGTGAAATGAAAATCACGACAGACGTAAAAGTCTGTCGTGATTTTTTTAATATATCCTATCAAGAATATCTATCATTTCTTTAACAGCACCGTTTGAATGGTCGCAAACTGTATAATCTGCTTTTGATTTGAGTACATCTACTGCATTACCGGTCGCAAAGGATATATCAGCGTGCTCTAACAGCGCAATATCATTTTCATAATCTCCTATTGCTGCGGTTACGGTAATATTGGCGAGCATCTGCTTTAAATATTCAAGAGCAATTCCTTTGTTTGCACCTTTAGGCAGCACCTCAACACCCGTATTCCAAGAACGAAATATATTGTATCTATCTTTATATCTTTGCTGCAGGGCATTACACATATTAACAGCGCATTCCTCGTCGTCAAATACAACCACGAATTTACAAGGACTATCCGGTATGTAATCTATATCTCTGCTGTCGATGCCTCCGTTTTGAAATAGATAGTGTATAAAACGGTATCCGCCTATTGACATAGCATATTCAACAGCTTCTTTATAATTATCATCAAACGAGCAAAGCCGCAGATAGCTGTTTGTTTTGAAATCGTAAACACCCGCACCGTTGAGTAACACACAGGGAGCATTTATCAATTTATCAAAGCCACTCTCCCTGAAATAATCGTGCAGTCTGCCGGTTGCAATGGTGAAAGCACCGCCGTTTTGTTTGAAGTATTGAATCGCTTCAAGATTACTTTGCGGCAGAGCCTGCTCACGGTCAGTCAATGTGCCGTCGATATCTGATAGCAGGAGTATTTTATCAAACTTTCCCATACTGTGTTATGCAAGATTTCTGCCCATAAGTACACCCATTACGGATGCCATCATAAGCCCTCTTGTCCATCCGCTTGAATCACCTAGGCAGTGGAGATTTTTTACAGAAGTATTAAAATCGGTATCCATCTTTACTCGGTTGGAGTAGAATTTGAGTTCAGGCGAGTACAATAGAGTTTCTATTGACGCAAAGCCGGGAACAACATGATCTACAGCCTTGATAAAGTTGATGATATTCATCATAGCACGGTAGGGCATAGCAGCGGTAATGTCGCCTGCAACTGCGTCGGGCAGGGTAGGCTTCAGGTTAGACTGTGCAAGTTCTTTGGGCCAAGTGCGCTTGCCGTCAAGTATGTCACCAAAGCGTTGAACAAGAATGTGTCCTGCTGCAAGCATATTGGTAAGTTCGCCGACTTTTTGAGCATATAAAATAGGCTGATTGAATGGTGAGTTGAAATTATGCGAGCAAAGTATTGCAAGGTTGGTGTTGTTGGATTTAAGATCCTTATATGAGTGACCGTTTACAACTGCCAGGTCATTATCATAATTCTCCTGACTTACAAAACCGCCGGGATTTTGACAGAAGGTACGCACCTTGTTTTTGAACGGTTGCGGATAACCGATAAGCTTTGATTCATAAAGCACCTTGTTTACCGTCTCCATGACCTCGTTGCGAACTTCAACACGCACACCGATATCAACGGTGCCGGGCTGATGTTCGATATTATGTTCCGAGCACAGCTTTTCAAGCCAATCTGCACCGCGTCTGCCGGTGGCAACAACTATTTCGTTGCCGAGTATCTCTTTCTGACCGTGAGGTGTATTTACAATAACACCCTTACATTCGTTGTCCTCGATCAGAACATCTACGCATTCGCAACCGAAGTTTATCTCAACACCGTTGTTAAGAAGATACTGTTCAATGTCATAGTACAGCTTCTGTGCTTTTTCTGTTCCAAGGTGGCGGATAGGGCAATCAACAAGTCGCAATCCGGCTTGGATTGCACGCTTGCGTATCTCCTTGACCTCCTCGTAGTCACTTACGCCCTCAATATGTTCGTCTGCACCGAATTCAAGATAGATAGAGTCGGTGTAATTGATAGTTTCCTGCGCAAGATCTTCACCTATAAGGCTTGGCAGATCACCACCTACATCGCTGGAAAGCGAAAGCTTACCATCTGAAAATGCACCTGCCCCCGAAAATCCGGTCGTGATATGGCAATAGGGCTTGCAATTCACGCATTGCTTGGTTTTGGCTTTAGGGCAGCTTCTGTTTTCGACTGCTTTGCCTTTTTCAATGATAAGTATGCTCTTTTTTGAGCCTTTGCGGAGCATTTCAACCGCCGTGAATATACCGGCAGGGCCTGCCCCAACGATAATAACATCTTTTTTCATAAATACGCACCTTTAGTTTTATATTATGTATTTTTACAAGACAAAGCCCGCCGTAACAATGCATTGCCACAACGGTCGTCTGATTTAAGATAAAGTTACATAATTGCGTTGAGTTTTGCAACAAGCTCGTCAACATCTACGCCGTGAACTTGACAAGCCTCTTCAACTGTTTCGCCTCTTGAATGCGGGCATCCAAGACAA
>JAXJVX010000030.1:0-11014 GCA_036308305.1 Acutalibacteraceae bacterium
AACAAAACCTTTCCGGATTTATAATTGCCAATCAATAGGCTGCATGCCGTTAGAAATTAAATAATTGTTCGCTTTTGAAAAATGGCGACATCCAAAAAAACCGTTATACGCCGATAGAGGACTGGGATGTGCCGCTTCAAGTATTAAATGATGGCTGTTTGTAATAAGTGATTTTTTTGCTCTTGCAGGAGATCCCCAAAGCAGAAACACTATCGGTTCTTTGCGTTCATTCAAGAGCCGTATTATTTCATCGGTAAGCTGTTCCCAACCTTGCTTGCGGTGTGAGTTTGCCATTCCCTCGCAAACAGTCAGAACAGTATTGAGCAGCAAAACTCCGTTTTCCGCCCATTTTGTGAGATTACCGTTTGATATCGGTTGGTCTATACCCAGGTCGCTGTGTTGCTCTTTATAAATATTAATTAGCGAGGGAGGCGGTTTAATACCGTCCTGAACAGAAAAACACAACCCATGTGCCTGACCGAGCCCATGATACGGATCCTGTCCCAGAATAACAGCCTTAACATCATTATAGTCTGTATATTTCAATGCGTTGAAAATATCCTGCATCGGAGGGAACACACGGTGAGTAGAATATTCTTTTTTTAGAAATTCACGGAGATTTAAGTAGTATTCACTTTCAAATTGCGGCTTCAAAAGTTGATCCCAACTATTGCCAATATGTACTGCCATTATTATTCCTCTTCATCGTCTGATTTTCTGTCGAGTCCGTATAGGATATTGATACTGTTTGAATAGATCGCCGAAGGATTTTCAAGAAAATTCTCTTTTACACATTCTGCATCATCAAGTGAGTGAACCCGAATGGTTAGCGACATTATCATCTTGCCGCCTTCATTCATTGTGATGGCAACATTATATCCGCCCTCAACTGATGTTATGTCAACTGAATTGTCTTTTAGATTACGCTTTTTCATTATAACGCTCTTTGCGCGACGCAAAGCGTTTCTACGAACGGTATACGGTAGTTGAGTATTGAGCTCTTTTGCAACAAATCTGCCGCTTTCAGTTAGAATATAACAACCCTGATCATCGATTTTTATGTTACCTTCACTTTCGAGTCTTGCTACTGCTTGCTTAATATCAAAATAATTAGCAAGAGCTTCTGATTGTATTATGTTGCAGATACTGTCAGAGCTCAACGGTATATCCGAACAGTCTAGCAGAACGCAGATAAGAATTTTTATTTCGTCATATGTTGAAAGACCTCCCGGCTCAACACCGGAACGAAAGGTTTCATTTGTCAAAAAAATACCCCATTTTCATTTATAAATTTAAATTATTGTACCACGGTTTAATAAAAAAAACAACTGTTATGGTTTGATAATATTAATTTTTTTAAAATTCACTTTTTAAATATTGATATATACTTAAATTTATGATATAATCCATAAGATAATGAACATTAACTTATGAAAGAGGTACACAATGCAAATAAAGCCTGAAAATATCAGAAACTTTTGCATAATTGCACATATTGATCACGGTAAATCAACACTTGCAGACCGTTTGCTTGAATTGACCCAATCGGTAGCACAACGTGATATGACAGAACAGCTGCTTGACAGCATGGATCTTGAGCGTGAGCGCGGCATTACGATAAAGGCTCATGCAGTAACGCTTTATTACGATGCTGCTGACGGCGAGCGCTATGAGCTTAATCTTATCGATACTCCAGGTCATGTAGACTTTAACTATGAGGTTTCCCGTTCTCTTGCGGCTTGCGAGGGGGCACTGCTTGTTGTTGATGCTTCACAGGGTATTGAAGCGCAAACGCTTGCAAACACTTATCTTGCACTAGATCATGATCTTGAAATACTACCAGTAATCAATAAAATTGATCTGCCAAGTGCAGATCCCGACCGTACTGCAGAGGAAATTGAAGATGTTATCGGAATTGAAGCTCATTCTGCACCGCAGATATCTGCAAAAAACGGCATCAATGTTGAGCAGGTGCTTGAAACCATCGTAACAGGCATCACACCGCCGACGGTTAATGATGATGCACCGCTCAAAGCTTTGATATTTGATTCCTATTATGATCCGTATAAGGGCGTTATCGTCTTTTTCCGAGTTGTTGAAGGCGTTGCTAAGCAGGGAATGAAGATAAAGATGATGTCAACCGGTGCTGAATTCGATATCGTTGAGATAGGCAGAAAACGGGCAACATATATGGAGCCTTGTGACGAGCTTCGTTCTGGCGAGGTTGGATATATTGCTGCATCTATCAAAAATGTTGCCGATGCGAGGGTAGGTGATACTATCACTGCATCTGACAGACCTGCTGCCGAAATGCTTCCCGGTTACCGCAAGGTAAATCCTGTGGTATTCTGCGGTATATATCCGGCCGACGGAGCGCAGTATACAGATCTTCGTGAGGCACTTGAAAAGCTGCAGCTTAATGATGCTTCGCTTGATTTTGAGGCAGAAACTTCATCAGCTTTGGGATTTGGTTTCCGCTGCGGATTTTTAGGACTTCTTCACATGGAGATAATTCAGGAGCGACTTGAACGCGAGTATAATCTCGATCTTGTCACAACAGCGCCGAGCGTTGTATATAAGATAAATCTTGCAAGTGGTGAAACAGTTGAGATCTCCAATCCCACAAACTATCCCGATCCGGCACTTATTATGTCGCAAGAGGAGCCGATCTGCGATGTGCATATTTACAGCCCTAATGATTTTGTAGGCTCAATAATGGAGCTTTGTCAGGAACGCAGAGGCGTTTATATCGATATGCAGTATGTAACAACTGAACGAGTTGATATTCATTACGAGCTGCCTTTAAACGAAATAGTATATGACTTTTTCGATGCTTTAAAATCACGCACAAGAGGTTATGCCTCATATGATTATGAACCCAAGGAATACCGACGTTCAAATCTGGTTAAACTCGATGTTATGCTCAATGGCGAAATAGTAGATGCACTTTCTTTCATTGTTCATGCGGATAATTCATATACAAGGGCAAGAAGAATTGCAGAAAAGCTGAAAGAACATATTCCGAGACAACTGTTTGAAATACCCGTTCAGGTTGCTGTTGGCGGCAAGGTAATTGCGAGAGAAACCGTACGCGCAATGCGTAAGGATGTTCTGGCCAAATGCTACGGAGGTGACATTACCCGTAAGAAAAAGCTGCTTGAAAAGCAAAAAGAGGGTAAAAAGCGTATGCGACAGCTTGGTAGCGTAGAAGTACCGCAGGAGGCATTTATGGCGGTGCTTAAGCTTGATGAGTAAATTTTAGGAGAATTCATGAGTAGTTGCAATGTAAATAAAACCGTGTCTTCAGAAGAGATGGCGGTACAAAATGATTATGCAAATAGGGTTAAAATATTGAGCGAGAGCCGCTACGGCGCACCGTGTGCACTCGTTCGCACCTTTGGTTGTCAGCAGAATGTGGCAGACGGTCAGCGTATCAAGGGTATGCTGGCTGAGATGGGATATACCTTTACTGAGAATGAGGATGAGGCGGATATCATCATATTTAACACCTGCGCCGTGCGTGAACATGCAGAAGACAGAGTATTCGGAAACATTGGTGCACTTAAGCATTTTAAGCGTCGTCGACCTGACGGCATCGTTGTAGTGTGCGGATGTATGACGCAGCAAGAGCATATTACAGACAAAATAAAAAAGAGCTTTCCTCATGTTGATCTTGTCTTTGGTACCTTCTGTCTGCATAAATTGCCGCAGATGCTGTACACCGTTTTGAGTGGAAACAGAAGAGTGTTTGATATAAAAGAAACAGACGAATCAATAGCCGAGGGAGTTCCTACTGTTAATGACGGCGGTGTATGTGGTTGGCTTCCTGTAATGTATGGATGCAACAATTTCTGCACATACTGTATCGTGCCGTATGTACGTGGCAGAGAGCGTAGCAGAAGCCCTGAAAATATTATCGCCGACCTTAAAAAAATGGTTGCAAGCGGTATTAAAAATATTACCTTGCTCGGTCAGAATGTGAATTCTTACGACGGCGGCATATCATTTGCAGAGCTTTTACGCAGATGCAATGCGGTTGAGGGCGAATTTATACTGAGGTTCATGACATCGCATCCTAAAGACTGTACTGAAGAACTGCTAATTGCGATGAGTGAGTGTGAAAAGGTTGAAAAGCATCTCCATTTACCGGTACAGTGCGGATCTGACAGAGTACTTAAAGCAATGAACCGCAAATATACAAGAGAAAAATATTTGTCACTTATCAAAAGGGCAAAAGAACTTATGCCTGAAATAATGCTGACATCCGACATAATTGTTGGATTTCCCGGAGAAACCTATGAGGAGTTCTGCGAAACTGTCAGCCTTATCAAGGAGGTTCGCTATCAGTCATTATATACTTTTATCTATTCCAAACGAAATGGTACTCCTGCGGCAAAAATGGAGGATGTCGCTACCCGAAAAGAAAAGGGTAAGTGGTTTGATGAACTGCTTAAGGTTCAGGAAAAGATATCCTTTGAAGTGTGCGATGAACAGGTCGGCAAGACCTTCAGAGTGCTTGTGGAGGAGCCGTCGCGCACAGAAGGATATGTATATGCAAGAACATATACGAATCATATTGTTGAACTTAGCGGTGACGATTCGTTGATAGGTAAGTTTTTGGATGTTACAATTACAGAAGGAAACTCATGGATATTAAAAGGTAAAATCAACTGAAAGGAAGATATAAAATGGATGTTATCAGTGCAGTAAGGCAACTTGGCGTTGCAATTCAGGAGGACGAGGTATATATTAGATACAATCTCGCAAAGGAAAAGAATAATGAGGACAAGGAGCTTCAGGATCTTATCGGTCAGTTTAATCTTATCAGACTTAATCTCAATGAGCAGTTTGGCGATGGTGACGAGGCTGCCGATAAAGAAAAGGTAGTAAAGCTCAATAATGAGCTTCGTGAATGCTATGCAAAGATTATGCAAAATGAGAGCATGGTTGCTTTCAACACAGCAAAGGAAGAGTTCGATGCTCTTATGAACAAGGTCAATGGTATAATCGGTCTTTGCGTTGAAGGCAAAGATCCAATGACCTGTGAGCCGCCCAGCGGCTGCTCCGGATCGTGTTCATCCTGCAGCGGATGTCATTAAGTTTTTGAATTTTAAAAGGACGGTAGTATAAATTATGCCAAGAGCAACCGATATACTCCCTGAGGTAACACCTTCAATGTCGCCTATGATGCGTCAGTATGTTGAGATCAAATCAAAGCATATGGATAGTATTCTTTTTTTCCGTTTGGGCGACTTTTATGAGATGTTTTACAACGATGCCGTTGTAGCGAGTGACGAGCTTGATTTGGTTTTGACTAAGCGTGCAAACGGCGAGGAGGAAAAGGCGCCGATGTGCGGCGTTCCTTATCATAGCTGTGAGTCATATATCGCACGGCTTGTAAAAAAGGGATACCGTGTAGCCATCTGTGAGCAGACTGAGGATCCGGCAAAGGCAAAAAAACTTGTTAAGCGTGATGTAACTCGCATTATAACTCCTGGTACTGTTACCGAGGATTCAATGCTTGATATCGGCAGAAACAACTATCTTGCTACCGTTTACTATGATAAGCTTACCTGCGGCTTATGCTTTGTTGACATATCGACAGGTGAAGTTCATCTTACAGAACTTTCATCCGAACAGATGGCTGCAGACGCTTCAAATGAGCTTATGCGTTTTATGCCATCCGAGGTTTTGCTCAATAACGATGCCGCTGAACTGCACGGCATTGTATCAATGCTTTCAAATAAGCTCGGTGCAAGAGTTGAGATAGTCGGCGATGAGGATTATTACAGCGCCCAAAGCAAGATAAATACACTTGACCATTTTAAAGCACCGATGTTTTCCTCACTCGGTATTGTTGACGACAGCGTAGCCTGCAAAGCTTTGTGCTGTGCTATGGACTTTTTGATGCGCACGCAGAAAAATGATCTGTCTGCCATTACTGAAATAGATATCTATTCGGATAATCAGTTTATGCGTCTTGATATTTCAACACGGGCTAATCTTGAACTTGTTGAAACTATGCGTGGAGGCTCCAAAAAAGGGTCGCTTTTGTGGGTGCTTGATCATACGAGAACTCCCATGGGAAAGCGTCTTATACGCTCATGGGTCGAACAACCGCTTCTTTCTGCAGCCAAAATATCGAAGCGCCAGAATGCAGTAGCCGAGCTTGTAACAAAATTTGAACTTCGCGAGGAACTGACAGAGGCTTTGCGCGATATTAAGGATATTGAGCGCCTTATGACACGCGTGCTCTACGGTACTGCAAACCCGAAGGAATTGCTTTCTCTTTCAGATACACTGCAGAAAATGCCAAGAATAAAAACTGCTCTTAGAAGTGTTAATTCCTCAATGCTAAAGGAAATATACGAAAATATAGAGCCAAATATGGAGTTAAGTCTTCTTATCAAGTCAGCTATTCGTGAGGATGCACCAATGCTTGTGCGTGAGGGTGGAATCATTCGTGACGGATATAACGAGGAGGTTGACCGCCTTCGTGCGGACAAAGACGGTGGTACAACTATCGTATCAGAGCTTGAAGCAAGAGAAGCGGAACGTACCGGAGTAAAGAAACTGCGTATAAGATATAACCGTGTATTCGGTTATTACATAGAAATACCCAATTCAGCTGATTTTGAACCGCCGGAGGATTATATTCGTCGTCAGACACTTGCTAATTGTGAGCGTTATGTTACAACAGAAGTGAAAGAGCTTGAAGCCCGTATTCTCGGTGCTCAAGATAAGCTTGTTGCACTTGAGTATGAGCTTTTCTGTGCACTTCGCAGTAAGGTAGGAGAATATGCCGATAGTATCAAGCACACGGCAGTCGCTATTGCACAACTTGACGCTGTGTGGTCGCTTGCGGTAACTGCTGCTGATAATAACTATGTGTGTCCTGAAATATGTGTTGACGGAAGACTTGAAATATGTGAAGGTCGTCATCCGGTGGTGGAGCAAATCAGTAATGCTGCATTTGTTCCAAATGACACTATGCTTGATTGTGGAGAGAATCGTTGTTCTATAATCACCGGCCCGAATATGGCGGGTAAATCAACATATATGCGTCAAACCGCTGTCATTACCCTTATGGCACAGATAGGATCGTTTGTTCCGGCACGCAGTGCAAGAATCAGTATAGTTGATGCTATTTTTACTCGTGTCGGTGCATCTGATGATCTTGCAGGCGGTCAGTCTACATTTATGGTGGAGATGAGCGAGGTTGCAAATATTCTTAAATATGCGACGAAAAACAGTTTGCTTATCATTGATGAGATAGGAAGAGGTACTTCTACATATGACGGTATGGCTATTGCAAGAGCAGTACTTGAATATGTGGCAGATCGAAAAAAGATAGGCGCAAAAACCTTGTTTGCTACTCACTATCATGAGCTTACTGCTCTTGAGGGTATTATTGACGGTGTAAAGAATTATAATATCGCTGCTAAAAAGCGTGGAGACGATATAATATTCCTTCGTCGTATCGTTCGCGGCGGTGCTGATGAAAGCTACGGTATCGAGGTTGCAAAGCTTGCCGGTGTACCTGGTGAAGTTATTAAGCGTGCAAAGCGCATATTGCATACACTCGAGGATGCTCATAGATCTGATGAGCCGATAACCGAGATTGCAGACGATATACCGGAGCAGGTCACATTTACTTCAAATCAAACTACTGATATCACTAAAGAACTTCAATTGATAGATGTAAATACACTTACTCCCATTGAAGCCCTGCAAAAGCTCTATGAGCTTTGTGATAAGGCAAAGAAAATATAAAGAAAGGAATGAATACCTGTGCCGAGAATTAATGTACTTGATAAACACACAGCAGAACTTATTGCTGCAGGCGAAGTTGTAGAGCGTCCGGCTTCTGTTATTAAAGAGCTTGTTGAAAACAGTATTGATGCAGGTGCACACACTGTAACAGTTGAGATAAAAAACGGTGGCAACACCTTTATGCGTGTTACTGATGACGGATGTGGTATTCATCCCGATGACATAAAGAAAGCATTTCTTCGTCATGCGACGAGTAAAATATCGACCGGTGCTGATCTTGATGCAATATCAACGCTCGGCTTCCGTGGAGAAGCGCTTGCTTCTATCTGTGCTGTTGCAAAGGTTGAGATAATGACAAAGACTGCTGAGCATGAATTCGGCAAGCGTTATGTAATACACGGCGGCGAGGAGATCGAATTTGAGGATGCAGGCTGTGCACAGGGGACAACGATAGTAGTCAGAGAACTGTTTTACAACACACCTGCAAGACTGAAATTCTTAAAAAAAGATACTACCGAATCAAATGTTGTAGCTTCAATGCTGGAAAGAATGGCTCTGTCGCATCCCGAAATAACATTTAGACTTATTCGTGACGGAAAGCAGCAACTTAATACGCCAGGCGATGGCGAACTGAGATCTGCTGTATTTACCGTGTGTGGTAAGGCTTTTGCTGATTCAATGCTGCCGGTGCAGTATGAACTTAACGGTGTCGGTGTGTCGGGATATATTTGTACTCCAACATCGTCAAGAAAGAGCAGGGGAATGCAGTATTTCTTTCTGAATGGAAGATACATACGTACAAAGACAGGTATAGCTGCAATTGAGCAGGCATATAAAAACTCTATAATGGTGGGAACATATCCTGCTTGTGTTTTGAATATATCGCTCAATCCGTATGAGGTTGATGTGAATGTGCATCCAAGCAAGATCGAAGTGCGCTTTTCAGATGAAAGCCGTATTTTCAATGCTGTCTACTATGCAGTAAAATCTGCTTTAAATGAGGATATAAAAAGAGTAGCTTTTGAAACAAAGTTGGATAGATCAATAGATGAGAAGGTTATTTTCAAAGGTGAGCAGGTTAAGCTTGATTTCAAGCCGTCTGCGCCCGTGAAAACTGTCCCTGCTGCGCCAAAGACACCATACAGTCATAGCTATATTGGCTATGAGCCTTCACCGAAAAAGCAGGCTGTAAGTGATACGGAAATTAAGAATTATAACGAGCTGCTTATTTCAACATCAAAGTCTGCTGACGAACTTAAAGAACAAATTTCAAATGGCGCTTTTTCTTCGGATGATGTAAAAACAGTTGTATCTCCAAAGCCGCAAACTGTTGCAGAAGCGCAGCCAGATGAAATTGAATTCAAGTATATAGGAGAGGCTTTTTGTAACTATATTCTTGTTGAGCAGGATAATAAGATAATCATGATCGACAAACATGCAGCGCATGAGCGTATATTGTTTGAGGATATCAAGAAAAATGTTACACATTCTGCTCAAATGTTGCTTGTGCCGGTTCGTGTTGAGCTTTCGTCTGAAGAGTATGACATCGTTTTAAATTATATCGATGAGATAAATTCACTCGGATTTGAAATAGAGGATTTTGGACCCAAAACACTTCTTGTGAGAGGCGTTCCTATGAGCCTTGAAAATGAGGATACAACGGCACTTGTTGAGGAGATAGCCCAGAAGTTGTTGAATAAATTTACTGACTTTACGCCTGAGTTTCTTGATTGGCTTTATCATAATGTCGCTTGCAGAGCGGCAATAAAGGCAGGAAATAAAAACTCGGCATTTGAGCTTGAAAAATTAGCAAGGCGTGTTCTGTCGGATAAAGCAATCAGATATTGTCCGCACGGCAGACCGGTTGCAGCAGAGCTTACTGAAAACGAGATCAAAAAGAGGTTTTCAAGGATTTGAATGATACAAAAATACCTATAATCGCAGTCGTAGGGCCTACGGCTTCAGGCAAGACTTCGCTTGCTATCAGCATAGCAAAGCATATCGGCGCAGAGGTTGTTTCATGCGATTCAATGCAGATATATAAAGAACTGTGTATTGCATCAGCAAAACCTACGCCCGATGAAATGCAGGAAGTTCCTCATCATATGATAGACATTGTTTCCTGTAAGGACAGTTTTTCAGTTGCCGATTATGTTGCGCTTGCATCAAAAAAAATTAAGGATATCCATTTTAGAAAAAGACCTGTTGTATTGTGTGGCGGTACCGGGCTTTATGTTGACAGTCTGCTAAATTGCATTGATTTTTCTGATAATACTGCTGATAATGAATTGAGGAATAAACTTAAAGAGCAGTATTTACATCACGGTGGGGAATATATGTACAAGCTGCTTTGCGATGTTGATAAAGCAGCATCGGAAAAAATACATCCCAACAATATAAAACGAGTGCTTCGTGCACTTGAGATATACTATTCAAGCGGCAGATCAAAGACCGAGCAGGACGAGATCGCACGCAATAATGAAAGTATTTACCACACTTTATATATAGGTATCAATTATGATAATAGAGATGTTTTATATGACCGAATAAACCGACGTGTCGATATCATGCTAACCGACGGACTGCTTGATGAGGTAAAAAGCTTTTATAACATAGATGGTGTAAATACTGCTTCTCAAGCAATAGGCTGTAAAGAACTGAAACCGTATCTTGACGGTGAAAAAACGCTTAGTGAATGTGTTGAGCATTTGAAAATGCAGACACGAAGATATGCCAAGCGCCAACTGACTTGGTTTGGCAGAAACAAAGATATTTACTGGGTATATCCCGATGTTGATGATGATTATGTAAACAAAGCCATCACATTGTGTGAGGAATTTTTAAGGAGGTAAATTTTAAGTGAAGAATAAGATCTCAAAGCTCTTGTTTTCGATATTTGGAATAGTGCTTATTCTTTATGTTGCGGTACGCATTACCTCCGATATTTTTGTTTCGGAAAAGACTGAAGTCGCTTATCAGATCCAATTGGATGAAACGATAAAAGGTGAGTGTATAGCTATCAGAAATGAGCATATAATTACATCAAATAACTCATCTGTTGCGGTTTACAATGCCGCTGACGGTCAGAAGATAGCAAAAGGCGCAAAGGTAATTGAATATTATTCATCCGAAGCGGATGTTGCCGCAAAAAAGGAAGTGGAAAGCTTGCAAAGATTCGTAGATGAATTAAGCGAGCTTGAACAGCAGAATAAGTATTATGCTGCGGATCTTGATAGTATCC
>JAXJVX010000031.1:0-1712 GCA_036308305.1 Acutalibacteraceae bacterium
GCTGAACTTGTATCAGTTTCTATGCCGTCTATTGATTACGCTTTGTCTGCTTACTATGTTATCTCTTCTGCCGAGGCCTCCTCAAATCTTGCAAGGTTTGATGGTGTTCGATATGGCTACAGATGTGACGATTATAGCAACATAGACGAGCTTTACAGGAAAAGTCGTAGCGAGGGCTTTGGCTCGGAAGTTAAAAAACGTATTATGCTTGGAACGTTTGCGCTTTCATCCGGCTACTACGATGCCTATTATAAAAAAGCCTTGCAGGTCAGAAGCCTTGTGAGAAAGGATTTTGACGAAGCCTTCGGAAAGTGTGACTTTATCATTTCTCCCGTCGCTCCGACGGTGGCATATAAAATCGGAGAAAAAACAGGCGATTCATTGCAAATGTATATGGGCGATGCGTACAGTGTCCCTGTCAACATTGCAGGCATTCCTGCACTCACACTTCCTTGTGGTATCGGTGAGGGAGGTATGCCGGTCGGTATGCAGCTGATCGGTCCCGCATTCAGCGAAGGATTGTTGTACCGTGCGGGTTTTGCATTTGAGAGTACCGGAAAGTGAGGGTAAAACCGTGAAAATGATAAAAGACTATGAAATGGTTATTGGTCTTGAGGTTCATGTAGAACTTAAAACCAAGACAAAAATATTCTGTTCCTGCTCCACAGCCTATGGTGCTGCTCCCAACACTCAAACCTGTCCCGTGTGTATGGGACTCCCGGGTGTTCTTCCGGTTCTTAACGGAAAGGTTGTTGAATATGCGGTTAAGGCGGGATTGGCGACAAACTGTACTATCGCAAACTATTCCAAGCAGGACAGAAAGAATTATTTCTATCCCGACTTGCCTAAAGCTTATCAGATAAGCCAGTATGACATTCCGTTGTGTGAGAACGGATACATAACGATTGAAACAACGGAAGGTTCAAAGAAAATCGGAATCACTCGAATTCATATTGAAGAAGATGCAGGCAAGCTTGTACACGATGATAAGTATGGCACCATGATTGACTGCAACCGTTGCGGCGTACCTCTTATTGAGATCGTTTCCGAGCCTGATATTCGATCCCCGGAAGAGGCGAATGCGTATCTTGAAAAGCTCCGTGCAATCATTCTTTACACAGGGATTTCAGATTGCAAAAAGAATGAGGGTTCTTTCCGTTGTGATGTAAACCTGTCCGTTCGTAAAAAAGGTCAAAAAGAATTTGGAACCCGTACTGAAATGAAAAACATCAACTCATTCCACTATGTTGTTCAGGCTATCGAATATGAATACAGACGGCAGGTTGAGGTGATTGAGTCTGGCGGAAAAGTTGTTCAGGAAACCAGAAAATTCGACCAGGAAACAGGAAAAACATACACGATGCGAACCAAAGAAAATGCAAATGATTATCGCTATTTCCCTGATCCCGATTTACCGCCGATTGAACTTACTTCTGAAGATATTTTGAAACTGAAAAGCCAGATCGGAGAATTACCCGATACGAAAAAGCGTAAATTTATTAAAGACTTTGGTCTTTCGGCTTATGACAGTGATGCTCTTTTGTCTGATCCCGATATGGCAAGATATTATGAAGAGGTTGTAAAACATACTACTTATTATAAGATCGTAGCGAACATTTTTATAACCGACATAATGCGAATGAACAAAGATGAATTCATGTGCCCTATTACACCTGAAAATATGGCTAAACTTGCTACATTGTTCGGTGAAC
>JAXJVX010000032.1:0-3709 GCA_036308305.1 Acutalibacteraceae bacterium
GTTTTTTCTCGATTTCAAAGCATCTCGGTGCCGCAATATCCTCAAGATTGATGCCTCCGAAGGAACCGGAAATATTATAGACCGTTTTTACAAATTCATCGGTATCCTTTGTGCGAACACAAAGCGGAAATGCGTCAACATCTGCAAATTCCTTAAAAAGACAGCACTTTCCCTCCATGACAGGCATACCTGCTTCGGGACCGATATCCCCAAGTCCGAGCACGGCGCTGCCGTCGGTTATAACGGCAACAAGATTACTCCTGCGTGTGAGTTCATAAGACTTTTCAATATCGTCCTTGATCTCAAGGCACGGCTGTGCAACACCCGGAGTGTATGCAATGGAAAGCTGCTCCTTATTCTTAACCGGAGTGCGTGATACAACCTCGATCTTACCCTGCCACTCATAATGCGCCTTAAGCGCTTTTTCTTTTATATCGGAATTATTCATTATTTTGTTTCGCCTCATTTACTTTATAGCAAAAAGTCATTAAACTGTCGCCCAGATGAACATTTTCAACAGGGATCTCAGGGAATTGCATTGCAATATCGTAATGCGAGAAGTTCCAAAATCCCTTGACACCAAGCCGCACAAGCTGTTCTACTAACTTTTGTGCATGCTCATCAGGTATACACAGCACAGCAATATCGGGATGATACTCACGGCAGAATTCATCAAGACCGTTACTATTTCGCACGGGAAGTCCTCTGACTATCTGACCGACGCAAGACTCCTTCTGATCGAATATACCGATAAGATTAAAGCCTCGCTTCTCAAAATCCATATGGGCCGCAATCGCTCTGCCGAGATTACCTGCACCGATAATGATCGCAGAGAAATGAGCGTTAAGTCCCAATATATCACCTATCTGATCCCGCAAAAGCAGTACATTATATCCGTATCCTTGCTGACCGAAACCGCCGAAGCAGTTAAGATCCTGACGGATCTGTGATGCGGTAAGTCCCATTCTTTTTGAAAGTTCGCCGGAGGAAATACGCGTAACACCGCTGTCATAAAGCATATTTAAAAAGCGGTAATACCGCGGCAAGCGCTTAATAACTGCTTTTGAAATTTTATAATTAGCCACCTTTTTTCTAGTCACTCTCTTCACTCCTGATTTTTATCTTCGAATTATTTCACCCTTACAGTATAAAGATTTCCGCAATTCTCGGATGTCGGCAAAATCGTTTCGCCTTCATTCCAGAATTCGGGGTTGCTGCACAAACCGCCCTCGCCGAAGACAAATGTCTTATCATTATATTCAAAGCTTATCATGTAGCTTTCAGAGTCAAAATACAATACTTCACCAAACTTTTCAAGATCTTCAGTATAAATCAGAGCAGAGAAGAGATAAAATTTTCTTCTCTCTTCTCCTTTTGCTCTTTGATATTTACTTATGCGTTTTCTTTTGTATAATTAAGTAGACCTCCAAGCAACAGCATCGAACGTTGGCGCTCGGTGAAGTCTATCTTAACATCAAAGGTCTTATCGCTGGTTTCATTCTTAACGGTAAATACATTATCGCCGTTTTTAATGGCATCCTTAATTCCGTCAAATACAAGGCTGTCGTCTTTATTGACAGCATCGTAATCAGCCTCGTTAACAAAGGTCATCGGGATGATACCTGCATTGATGAGATTGGCAACATGAATTCTTGCAAAGCTCTTTGCGATAACTGCTTTAACGCCTAGATAGAGCGGAACAAGTGCTGCATGCTCACGAGATGAGCCCTGACCGTAGTTAGAGCCGCCGATAATTATACTGCTGCCTGCTGCCTTGGCACGCTCTGCGAATTTTTCATCACATTGCTTGAAACAGAACTGTGAAAGATAAGGAATATTTGAACGGTACGGAAGAATTTTTGCACCTGCGGGCATAATATGGTCAGTAGTAATATTATCGCCCACTTTGAGAACAGCCGGTGCCTTGATGCACTGCTCAAGCTCTGTAGTTACAGGGAACGGCTTAATGTTAGGACCGCGCAGTATTTCAACACTTTCTGCCTCTTCTTCGCTTGCAGGTTCAACGATCATATTATCGTTTACAAGGAATTTCTCCGGCATTTCAATTGTCGGAGCAACACCAAGCTCTGTAGGATCAGTCAGAACCCCGGTAAGTGCAGATGCTGCTGCTGTTTCGGGAGAAACAAGATAAATCTTGCCGTCGGCAGTACCGCTTCTGCCCTCAAAGTTACGGTTGAAGGTACGAAGTGAGATTCCTGCTGAATTAGGTGACTGACCCATGCCGATGCAAGGACCGCAAGCACATTCAAGCACACGCACACCTGCTGCGATAAGATCACTCAGAGCACCACACTGTGCGAGCATATTGAACACCTGTTTTGAGCCGGGAGCAACGCCTACAGATACATCGGGATGAACAGTCTTACCCTTAAAAATAGCTGCAACTGTGAGCATATCACGGAGTGATGAGTTGGTACAGGAGCCGATAAGTACCTGATCCACCTTGATCTTGCCGATCTCAGAAACCGATTTAACATTATCGGGCATATGCGGCATTGCTGCTGCTGGCTTCAAGGAAGAAAGATCAATTTCAATTACCTCATCATAAACTGCATCCTCATCAGCAAATACAGGTGTGTAATCCTCTTCTCTGCCCTGTGCTGCAAGAAATTGCTTTGTGATCTCGTCAGACGGGAATACAGAAGTTGACGCACCAAGCTCTGCACCCATATTTGTGATAGTAGCACGTTCGGGAACGGAGAGCGTTTTAACGCCCTCGCCGCCGTACTCGATTATTTTGCCTACGCCGCCCTTGACGGACATAATGCGAAGTACCTCAAGAATTACATCCTTTGCAGAAACGTAATCCGAAAGCTTACCTGTAAGATTGATTCGCACCATTTTGGGCATGGTGATATAATAAGTACCGCCGCCCATTGCAACAGCGACATCAAGACCGCCTGCACCGAACGCAAGCATACCGATACCGCCACCTGTAGGAGTATGGCTGTCTGATCCGATAAGGGTTTTACCGGGGATACCGAATCTTTCAAGATGTACCTGATGGCAGATACCGTTACCAGGTCTGCTGAAATATATACCGTGCTTTTTAGCAATCGAACCAATAAAACGGTGGTCATCTGCATTTTCAAAGCCTGTCTGCAAAGTGTTGTGATCTATATATGCTACCGAGCGTTCTGTTTTAACACGCTTTACACCCATAGCCTCGAATTCAAGATAAGCCATAGTGCCGGTTGCATCCTGTGTAAGAGTTTGGTCTATTCTAAGACCTACATCTGTGCCCTTGATCATTTCACCCTCAACAAGATGGGCCTTGATGATCTTTTCTGCAATAGTCATTCCCATATGTGAATCTCCTTATATAAAAATCAAAATTATAATTAGTTATTATAGCACAAAAGAATCAGAATGTCTATATTTTAACGAAATAAAATCGCAGCTTAATAAATAGCCATTGATTTTGTGCTGATGATATGGTATTATTTAATAGTATTAAATAAATTGTTTACTGTTTGTTTATTGAAAATGATATAAGTATGGTGTAAAATTAGCTTGTAAGGAGGGGTAATATGCCGGAATATTGGGATATACTTGATAAGAACGGGCGAAAAACCGGCAGAACTATTATCCGAGGCAATAAGCCCCTCACAAACGGCGAGTATCATCTTGTTGTGCACATCTGGGTAGTGAATGACCGTGGCGAGTTTTTAATCCAGCGTCGCAGTAA
>JAXJVX010000033.1:0-2920 GCA_036308305.1 Acutalibacteraceae bacterium
GGATTCGAACCCGCGAACGGCGGAACCGTTACCGGTTTTCAAGACCGGCTCTTTCAACCACTCAGACATCTCTCCATATATTCACAACAGATGCTATTATAGCAGATTCCAACTCGTTTGTCAAGAGTTTTTTTCAAATTTCTTGCAAATTTTATTTGATAACACATCACAAAGAAAACCAAATAAAACAAAAAAATCACAAATAAATACTTGGCTTTTTCTGTCGTTTCTGTTAGAATGTAAATATAGATATTAATAATTACTCAACAAGGAGAAATACATATGTTAGTTAATATGAATGAGGTTTTAAGACCTGCAAAGAAAAATCATTACGCTGTCGGTCTTTTTAATGCTGTTAACCTTGAACTCGCTCGTGGTATCATAGCTGCAGCAGAATCAAGCCGTTCACCGGTTATTATGGGTACAGCAGAAATTTTGCTCCCCTACGGTCCTTTGGAAGAGGTTTCGTACTATTTGATTCCAATGGCTAAGAAAGCTTCAGTTCCTGTTGTTGTTCATCTTGACCATGGTTTAACTTACGATACTTGTATTCAGGCTCTTAAGTTAGGTTTCAGTTCAGTAATGTATGACTGTTCAACTGATTCATACGAAGAAAACGTACGCAAGGTTAAGGAAATGGCTGACATCGCGCACTCGTACGGTGCAACAATCGAGGGTGAGCTCGGTCACGTTGGCGATAATGAAGGTTCTGCTGAGGGTAGCGACCATCTTGCAGATCCGTCACAGTTCTTCACTGATCCTGCCCTTGCAAAGGATTTTGTTGAAAAGACAGGCGTTGACGCACTTGCAATCGCTGTAGGTAATGCACACGGTGCATACAAATTACCGCCTAAACTTGATTTTGAAAGAATCCGCACAATTGCAAACACTGTTGATGTTCCGCTCGTTCTTCACGGTGGTTCAGGCCTTACTGATAACGATTTCCGTCAGGCAATCCAGGAAGGTATCAGCAAGGTAAACATATTCACAGACATCAACGTAGCTGCAGTTGAAGCAGAGTTCAAGAAGTTCTCAAGCATGGAAAAGGGTGTTATCGACCTTATCCCTGCTGCTGTTGAGGCTGTTAAGCAGGAAAGCTTGAAGAAGATGAAGCTTTTCAGCAGTGACGGTAAAGCTGATTTCACATCAGGTGCAAGCAACAGTGACATTGAAGCTCTTACAAGACTTGTTGCAGCAGAAGTTGCTAAATATTTAGGTAAATAAAACAAAAAAAATCACCGGCTATGCCGGTGATTTTTTATTTTACTGTTTCTGCGTATCTTACCGCACTCATTGCGTCTTTTGAATAATTATCAGCACCGATTGCATCGGCATATTCCTGATTGAGTACCGCACCGCCAACCATGACTTTGCACCACGGTGCTTTTTCCCGTAAAAGCTTTATTGTTTCTTCCATTGCAGGAACTGTGGTTGTCATAAGTGCACTCAACCCTACAATGGGTGCATGAGTTTTTACAGTTGCTTCAACTATATCCTCAGGCGCTACGTCCCTGCCGAGGTCAATCACGTTAAATCCGTAATTTTCAAGCAACAGCTTCACAATATTTTTTCCTCTATCGTGAATGTCACCTTTAACAGTCGCTCTAACAACAGTGGACTTGTCGGCTGAACTTTCACCCGTCATTGCATTTTTTATTTCCTCGAATGCTGATTTTGCAGATTCTGCGCTCATCAGAAGTTGTGGCAAATAGAATTTCTTTTCTTCAAAGCCTTTTCCGACTATATCAAGTGCAGGTATTATATCTTCCTGCACAATTCTAAGCGGTTCAACGGTTTTTAATAACTCTTTTGTTATCACACCCGACTGCTCCTTTAGTCCTTTTACAATCGCACGCTGAAGGTCGCTTTTATAACTTTCTGCACCTTTATCAGAGTTTGTAACTGCTGTCGTTACAGCAGTTTCCTGAAGGTTCGATGCAAAGTCAATGTATTTTTCACAATTGGCATCAAGTCCGTTCAATGCACAGAACGCATAATACGCTTTCATCATCTCGTCGGAATACGGGTTCATAATCGCCGCTGAAAGTCCGTTACCCATTGCAAGTGAAAAGAATGTACTGTTAATTATATCACGTCTGGGTAAGCCAAATGACACATTGGAAACGCCAAGTGATGTTTTACAACCAAGCTCATTTGTAATGAGCTCCACTGCACGCAGTGTTTCTTTTCCGGCATTTGTATCAGCACTTATTGTAAGCGCCAACGGGTCAAAGATGATATCCTTTTTGTCTATACCGTATTTTTCAACTTCACAAAGGATACGCTTTGCAATCTCCAGACGTTCGTCTGCTTTATCAGGTATTCCCGACTCATCAAGAGTAAGTGCAACCACAAGACCGCCATACTTCTTTACAAGCGGAAAAACTGCATCCATACTCTCCTGTTTACCATTGACAGAGTTTATCATTGCCTTACCGTTATAACGGCGCATCGCCGTCTCCATTGCAGTTATATCAGATGTATCAATCTGTAATGGTAAGTCAATAATTGCCTGAAGCTCACAAACGGCAGTTTTGAGCATTTTAACCTCGTCAATTTCCGGTAACCCGACATTGACGTCAAGAATATCCACACCCTTTTCCTCTTGTGCTATTCCCTCTTTTAATATATAGTCAATGTCATTAGCCTTTAAAGCTTCCTTGAAGCGTTTTTTTCCTGTCGGGTTTATACGCTCGCCGATTAAAACAGGTTTTTTATCAAAAACAACAGCGTGTGTATATGAAGATACACATGTAATATTTTTTTCTTCAATCGGTTTTACTGTAACATCTCCTGACTTTTTAACAAGTTCACCGATATACTCAGGAGTAGTACCACAACAACCGCCGGCAATGCGAACACCTTTTTTTATAAGCTCCGTTACATCCTCTGCAAATTCGAGAGGTAAAACGTCAAACAC
>JAXJVX010000034.1:0-2685 GCA_036308305.1 Acutalibacteraceae bacterium
CTCACAGATATCGTTGACGGTATCGTTTCGTTTACCAAGAAAAAAGGTTCAGATCTTGCTTCACTTGAAACTCTTGCCAGACAGCTTGCTGAATTCAGTGAGGATTCTGACAAGATCGCTAAATCACTCTCCTACTTTAAAACTAACATCGGTTCATTCGGTACATGGCTTAATACTGCTTCTAATATTCCGCTTGCAATCGACTACATATCACTTTCACAGCCGGGTTCTGATATCAAGAAGGCTAACAAGGGCTTCTTTGCTGATTTAGGCTATGAATTTAACCGCTTCTTCTCATCGTTTGTTGTTGACTATAATGCTATAGGTAATATGTCAGAAATCGATGTGAATGACAAAAACACCATCACAGTCTGGATGGAAACCGGTCGTGACCAGTTTAATATTTTGCGTAACCTTATTAATAACAGATATACTGCATCCACCGGCAATCAGGTAAATCTTGAGCTTGTAAATGCGGGCGCTCTGCTTCCGGCAATCGTATCAAAAATTGGTCCTGATGTTGCGCTTGACCAGGCACAAAACGAGCCTTTGAACTTTGCACTTCGTAATTCGGTATATGCAATTTCTAATTATAAAGATACCGATCCTGAATACGATGATGTTATTTCGCGCTTTGCTGCGGAGTCACTCACTCCTTTCTGGTTTGATAGCAATGATGACGGTACCAATGAATTATATGCTGTTCCTGAGAAGTCTTCATTTATGGTATTGTTCTATCGTAAAGATGTACTTTCGGAGTTAGGACTTTCTATCCCGCAGACATGGACAGAGCTAATTTCAACTATTACTGTCCTTAATAAGAACAATATGGAATTTGCAATGCCAAGTACATTGGCAATGTATTATTCAATGCTTGTTCAGGCAGGTGGCACACTATTCACAGATGATGATCTTGGCACAAACTTAAAGACTGACGAGGCAACAAAGTCTTTCAAGCGTTGGACTAACTTCTTTACAAACTACGATCTGCCGCTTACATATGATTTCCAGAATCGTTTCAGAACCGGCGAGATGCCGCTTGGTATTGCTGATTATACTCTTTACAATACCTTGGAGGTTGCTGCTCCTGAAATTCGCGGACTTTATGGATTTGCCGAGATACCAGGTACAGAGCGTGCAGATGGTTCAATTGATAAAACCAATACGATGACATCTTCTTGTGCTGTTATACTTAAAGAGAATATCAATTATGATCTTTCTTGGGAGTTCCTAAAGTGGTGGACAGGTGCTGATGCACAGGCTGAATTCGGTACACAGATCGAGTGTGCTCTTGGCACATCAGCCCGTTATAACACCGCAAATATTGAAGCATTTGAAAGCTTACCGTGGTCATCAAAAGAAATTACCGATCTTGAGACATCACTGTATAATTCAGAGGGTATTCCGCAGATCGCAGGTAGTTACTTTATTGAGCGTCATATTAACAATGCATTCAGAAAAGTTAAGTATCAGAGCAAAGATCCTAAAGATACACTTTATGATTATTCTAATACTATTGATGCAGAGATTTCAAAGAAACGTGCAGAATTCGGACTTCCTGTCCGTGAAGAATCTTAAGAAAGGGGAGATATAAATGGCTGCAACTACCGTTGATAAAAATTCTAAAGAGATCAAATTGCAGGACAGACAGATATTAAGAAAACGATTTGCAAATAACTGGGACTGTTACTTTTATATAGCTCCTTATTTCATAATTTTCTTTATATTCACTGTTTTGCCGGTTTTGATTTCTATCTTCTTCAGCTTTACATATTACAATGTACTTGAGCCTGCTGAATTCATAGGTCTTGACAACTATAAAACCCTTGTTACGACTGACGATGTATTTATTACTGCAGTAAAAAATACACTTATTATCGCCGTTATCACAGGACCTGCCGGCTATTTGATGTCAATTATGTTTGCTTGGCTTATCAATGAGCTTGGTCCGAAAACACGTGCTATTATGGTAACTATCCTTTATGCTCCGTCAATCTCGGGTGGTGCGTATACCATATTCCAGATATTGTTCTCAGGTGACTCTTATGGTTGGGTAAATGCGATGTTGCTTGATTGGGGCATTATCACAGAGCCTATTCAGTTCCTTACTGATACAAAGTATATGATATGGATTTGTATAGGTGTTACTATCTGGATGTCACTTGGTACAGGCTTCCTTTCAAATGTTGCCGGTTTCAGAACTATTGATCGTTCACAGTATGAGGCCGGTTATGTCGAAGGCATCAGAAACAGATGGCAGGAATTGTGGTTCATCACACTTCCCAGTATGCTTCCGCAGCTCATGTTCAGTGCGGTTATGAGTATTACACATGCTTTTTCGGTTGGTGCCGTTACACAGACACTTTGTGGATTCCCAAGTACTGACTATGCAGCGCATACCATACTTAACCACATTACCGACTACGGTTCAACTCGTTTTGAGATGGGTTATGCCTGTGCAATCGCTACAGTTTTGTTTGTAGCAATGGTTGCTTCCAATCAGATAATTCAAAGAATCTTGAGAAAGGTGGGACAGTAATATGGCTAAAACAGCAAGCGTACCCGGCCAGATTGATGTCAACAAGCTTAAAGCTTCAAAAAAAGTCTTTAATCCCGGTCCCGCCCGTTCAAGATACGGTAATATCTTCAATTTCTTGTTCCTTTGTCTTATAGGCTGCGTTATGA
>JAXJVX010000035.1:0-1828 GCA_036308305.1 Acutalibacteraceae bacterium
ACCCAATCGGTAAGCTGCGCCGTTTCGTTGGCGGCGGCATCAAACATATACGCCATTTCGTTATCGCTGCTCTTGGCTACTTTCAAGCCGAGTTGCGAAAGAAATTCCACAGAATCCTCATGCGCTCCGAGAGAGCGAATATATATCTTCACCTTTACCTTGTTATCCGCATTGTTTTTTACGGTGATTTTCTGCGTTAAGGTATCGCCGGGCATAACACCCTTAAAATTCGGGAAAAGATCGGTCAGCGAATGATCGCTACCGGGTTCAAAAACAAAACTTCCTGCATTTCCGCTGTAAGTCACCTTGCCGTCCGCCGCAAATACGGTCACAGTGGAAGAAAGGAGCAGAACGACGGTAAATAGTAATGCAATTATCTTCTTCATCTACACATCCTCCTTATTCTGCGGGCCAACCGGAGGCGGTATAGGTGTTACCGTCGCTGATGGGGTTATTTTCACTCTGTACGGCTTGTGCATTGACAGTTAATGTCAATGTTTTACCGAGATAACTGTTATCAACCTTGGAGCCGACGATCTCCACGTGGGAGAACACATCAGGAGTAGTCTCGCCGGGATTTACGATGCCGGTATAATAATACCAGCCGTCGTGCAGTACCCAATGTTCTTCATTGATGTTGAGCTTAAAGCAGTCCTCGGCGGTCAACTCCTGTGAATCCACACCGTAAACCATCTTCACACGAAGATAGAAAGGATGCTCGCAATCGCTCTCGATACTGACCTTCTTGGAAACAATATCTCCGGGAACGATATACACGCCCTCTTTAGGGAACTCTTTTCCTTGGTCAGTCATTTCGTGGATAATAAACTGAATATTACCGGAGGTCACGACATTGGTGGCTTTTCCGACGGTTGAGTAATATGCAAGTGTTGCCTGGCTCATAAGGGTTATGAGTGCTGCCATAAGAGCAACGACGAATATTTTAATCTTGATCTTGCCCAACATAATGTCCTCCTTTTGCAAGATTTTGCCTCTCAGCAATCAAAAGGCATAAATAAGGGACTTATGCCTTTTGATTGCCGCCTATCCCTCACAGGAAGGGATAGGACGGACTTTGTTATCATATTTACAAGGATAGCTGACTTTTTATTAGTTTGCGACGGTTACACCGTCAACGATAATGGTAGCATTATTGAGCATTCTGTTGAAATCAGCTTCATCGCCGGGACCCATAAGCAACGATTTGAAGTTGTCTGCAGTCACCTTAACGGTTCCTTCAGAAGTTACGTATACACAGTTTGTAATGGTAACAACGCTTCCAGTGGCGCCTGAATTAACCGCACCTTGGTTCATTGCCATATAGAAATTGTCAAAGGTACAATTCTCAAACTCAGTATCACCGTATACTACATAGTAGCAGATGCCATGGAAGCGGCTGGTCTCGCCCTTCAGCACGCAGTTGTCAAAGCTGAAGAGATTTACATTGCCGTAGCTTATCCAACCGTCGAGGGTAGAATTTGAAATATATGCATTAGATCCGCTGGGTGTATCGCCGTTAAAGAAGTAGTGTGCGTTGGTGCCGGAGATGTTGTCAAGATAGATATCGCCGTTACATCCGTCTGCACCAAATGCACGACCTGCATTGGCAACGTGCAAATTCTTAATGGTCGAGCCGTTAAGAACATCTATAGCCTTAACATAACCGTTAAAGTTGCCACCAAAGTCAATTGTGTATCCTTTTCCGTCAAGGTAAGCACCGTTTTTAACGGTAAGCTTATCGGTTGTAGAAACATTACCGGTCAAAACTACGTTATAGCTATTATCAAGCGCAGCTTTGAGCTGAACCTTGTCGTAAACAGCATAGAAA
>JAXJVX010000036.1:0-8032 GCA_036308305.1 Acutalibacteraceae bacterium
CGCATAATTTTCCTGTTACATCAGCTTTTCCATAACGAATGGATACTTCTCCCGGTACATAATCAAAATATATCCATTCATTGTCTGCTGCAACGATGCCCTTTGCACGAAGAATAACTCCGTATTTTTCTTCATCCTGTAAAGCAGAAAGCGCGGTTTCGATTTCCTTTGCAGTGAACTTTTTAGCAGTTTCTTTGCCGAAGCTTGTGAATATCTCATCGGCGTGATGATGGTGGTGATGTTCATGCTCGTGATCATGGCATCCGCAATCGCAGTCGTCATCGTGATGATGGTGGTGATGCTCATGCTCGTGATCGTGGCATCCGCAATCGCAGTCATCATCGTGGTGATGGTGGTGATGCTCATGCTCGTGATCGTGGCATCCGCAATCGCAGTCATCATCGTGGTGATGGTGGTGATGCTCGTGCTCATGATCGTGGCATCCGCAATCGCAATCATCATCGTGGTGATGGTGATGATGCTCGTGCTCAAGATGTGAAAGCTCTGTTTTCAGTGAGTTTTTCTGATAAATTGCATCAAGTATCTTCTCACCGCTGATATCGTCCCAATCGGTAGTGACAATAACCGCATCCTTGTTGTGTTCACGCACAAGTGTAATTACAGCATCTATTTTATCCTGCGAAAGTGAAGCGGTATGGCTTAAAATAATAGAAGTAGCGTTTTCAATCTGATTATTGAAAAATTCACCGAAGTTTTTCATATACATTTTACATTTTTTGGCATCAACAACAGCAGTGCAACCGCAAAGCTCAAGCTCGACTTCTGCGTCTTTAACAGCACGCATGACATCCGAAAGCTTGCCGACACCTGACGGCTCGATAAGTATGCGGTCCGGCTCAAAACGCTCAAGTACTTCTTTTAATGAGGCAGAAAAGTCTCCTGCCAATGAGCAGCAGATGCAGCCGGAATTCATTTCGTTTACCTGAACACCAGAATTCTTCATAAATCCGCCGTCAATACCGATCTCGCCGAATTCATTTTCGATAAGAACGAGTTTTTCGCCCTTATAGCCTTCGGCTATAAGTTTTTTTATAAGAGTGGTCTTTCCGGCGCCTAAAAAGCCTGAAAAAATATCTATTTTAGTCATATATACACAACTCCTTTTTTATATCCTAATAAAATAGTATAACCCCTCTTTGATCCAATTTCAAGTGATTATATGTGAATTTTTAAAATCCGCCCGAAGAAAATTCGGACGGATCTTATTTTAATCAACTACATCTATTTTGATATTGCCACTTGTGGTTTTAATACTGCAATCACCAACATATGCGTGTGATGAAGGTACTTTGACATTACCGCTTACGGTCGAAGTAATAAAGTTTTTAGGTGACATCAGCGTGCCGCTTATCTCTCCGCTTGTTGTTTTAAGATCAAGGGTGCCTGCATCACAGCGATCAAGCTCAATGTCACCGCTTACTGCGCTACATTCTGTATTGCCGATCGTGATAACCGACGAAAGTTTTATGTCGCCGCTTGTGGAGCTAACAGTCATTTCGTTAGCAGCTATATTTTGAAGCTTGATTTCACCGCTTGTTGATTTTACCGTTGCTTTGCCAACAGCCTTGCTGTGGCTGATAATATCTCCGCTTGTACTTTTGATAATCAGGCTGTTTTCTGTGTTGGAGTTGAAGGTGATATCACCGCTTGTTGAAATTACTGTTGCTTCGCTGAAAGTAAATACCTCATCCGCATAAATATCACCGCTTACCGATTTAAGATACAGCATATTATACGTATCCTGCGGAAGATATATGCTGACATCAAGGTCGATGCTCCACCAGATGCCTATATGTTTATACCATGGACGGTTATCGGTGCGCTTTATTATAAGTGTGTTGTTTTCAACCTGAATATCATTTACTATATTGTCGCTTTCGCCGCATACGACCTTGCACTTTCCGTCTGTGCTTTTTAGAAGTCTTACATCACATTCAACATCGTTTATCGCAATATCGTTAAAGGTTTCTTCGATATTGTAAGTGTTGGTTTCAAAGGTTTCCATATTAAGCTTTGAAAAGTCAAAACGCAGTATTGAGAATGAAATCACTGTGAGCAATAGCCCGGTCGCTATGCAACAAACTGCGATTATCATTGCCGCTCTTTTACCTTTACTCATTTTACCTGCCCCTTTCCGGTTGCTTTTTTAAAGACGAATTTTGTGAATATGCATATCCTGTATGTTACAATGTTGAAGACAAAAAACAATAGTATCGCAATGCCTGCCGAGATAAGCCCTGTACCTAAAAGCAACAGTGCCTGCGGATAATTCTGTGCAAAGATAAACAGTACCGCCCCGCCCAAAATTCCGCATATTGCTGCGGCGGCAAAGGACAAAACGATCGCATACAGTACAATAACTACTGCCCATATCACGATATATACTGCAAGAAGTACCGCAAAAGCAGCTATTAAAAGTGAGAGCCATATCGGAGAACTGACAGCGAGCAGAACTATCTCCCATACCCGCCATTTTCTTTTGCTAGGCGATTTTTCAACAGATACATCCGACATAATCTGTGATACTATTTCATCTACCGTTCCTATCTGCTCAATTGCCTGCTCTTGCGAAAGACCGTCCTCAATATAGTCATCAATGATCTCACTGTAATAATCTAGCGATTTTTCAATATCAGTCTGCAGCAATGCGCTTATTCTTTGCTTTACTTGAGTGAGAAACTGCTCTTTGTTCATTCTTCTTCCTCCTTGGTAACAAACTTATATATCGACATTATTTCTTTCCATTCCTCTGTGAAAGCGGAGATGCGGTCAAGACCGTTCTTTGTTATATGATAGTATTTACGCAATCTGCCGTTATGCTCAACAGAGCGTACAGTAAGACATTCAGAGGCTTCAAGCCTGCGTAGTATAGGATAAAGTGTGGATTCCGACACCGTTACATATGGCTTGATATCTTTGATTATCTTGTATCCGTACGAATCCTCACTTTTGATCGCAGCGAGAACACATATATCAAGTAGTCCGCGTTTGAGTTGTATATCCATACAATACCTCCTTTTGTGGTATACTACACAACACATAGTATTGTTTGTCAAGAGGTATTTTGAAAAAATATCCGTTGAAAACATATAGCGTTTGGGGTATAATTAAAGGGAATAAAGAGAAGGTTTTATTTTTTATGTGGAATTATATTAAATCGTGTAATAAGCCGATAGTGCTGTATGGTATGGGTAGCGGCGCTGATAAGATAATAAGAGAGCTTGACGAGAGGGATATAAGAATATCCGGCATATTTGCGTCGGATGAATTTGTAAGAGGTCATTCGTTTCACGGCTTTAAGGTAAAAAAGTACAGTGAGATCAAGGAAGAATTCGGTGAAGTTTTGGTGCTTGTCTGCTTTGGCACGCATCGCAGCGAGGTTATTGATAATATAAAGCGTATTTCAAATGAGCAAGAGGTGCTCTTGCCCGACGTTCCCGTTATCGGCGGCGGATTGTTTGACAAGGAATATGCGTCTGTTCACCGAGGCGAGCTTGAATTTGTATATTCACATCTTTTCGATGATCTGTCTAAAAAGACCTTTGAAGATTGTATCAATTACCGTTTGAGCGGTAATATTTCGTATCTGTTTGACTGCGAAAGCACGCCGAAAGAAGCGTATGAAACAGTAGTTAAGCCCCAAAAGAACGATATTTTTTTAGATCTGGGTGCATACAACGGTGACACGGTTGCAGAATTTATACAATATTGCCCCGATTATAAAGAAATAATTGCCGTTGAGCCTGATCGCCGCAGTTTCAGAAAGCTGACGGAGGCAACTAAAGAGCTGAGGAATATCAAAACGCTCAATGTCGGTATCTCACACAGCAGGACTACGGTACGTTTTGAGCAAAATGCCGGCAGGCAGTCTAAGATCGGAAAAGGCGAAGAAATACCCGCCGAGAGTGTTGACAGTATTTTAAGCGGCGGCAAGGTTGATTTCATTAATGTAGATGTAGAGGGTGCAGAATCGGATATGATAAAGGGTGCAAGAAATACTATTTTACTGCATCGACCTAAAATGCTGATAAGTGCGTATCATCGCACCGAAGACTATTTTGCAATTGTTAAATCGGTGCTTGATATTAGGGACGATTATAAAGTATATATGCGTCATTTTAAGAGCGTTCCTGCATGGGATACAGTGTTCTATTTTGTATAAAAGAGATAAGGAGTTTTTGTTTTGCCTAAATTTTGTCCGCTTTTCTCCGGCAGTAAAGGAAACAGTACATATGTTGCCACAACCGAGGGAGCAATTTTAATAGACGCAGGTGTGTCTGCAAAAAAACTTTGCTGTGCACTTCAAGATGTCGGTGTATCCCCTGATTTTATCAAGGGTATATTTATTACGCACAGTCATAGTGACCATATCGGAGGGCTCAGAGTATTTGCAAAGAAGTATAAAATACCGGTTTATGCCACTGCAAAAACAGTTGCAGCACTAAAGAAATGTGACGGCTTTGAGTGTATCACTTTAAACGAGATTAAAGATAATATCGAGCTTGCAGGGATGAGTATTTCGTATTTCTCAACTCCGCACGATTGCCCCGGCAGCTGTGGATATATCATATCGGCAGACAGCAGGAAAATAGCGGTATGTACCGATGTAGGTAAGGTTACCGATGATATACATAATGCGCTATGCGGCTGTGATCTTGTTATGCTTGAAAGCAATCATGATGTTCTAATGCTAGAAAGCTGCGCCTTTTATTCATACGATTTAAAGCGGCGTATTTTAAGTGATAACGGTCACCTTTCAAATAATGCCTGTGCAGGCGAGGTAGTGCGTCTTGTCGAGAGCGGAACAACAAGATTTGTGCTTTCTCATCTGAGTGAGAACACTAATCTGCCCGAACTTGCACTTGAAACAGTACGCACAAATATGTCACTTTCGGGATATGTTGAAGATGTAGATTATTCTCTTTGTGTTGCATCTCCATCAAATAACCGTGTTATTATCATATAGGAGATATTTATGCAATCAGTAACAATAATAGCCGTAGGCTCATTAAAAGAAAAATATCTGCGTGATGCAATGGCAGAGTATTCAAAAAGACTGTCTGCTTTTTGCAAGTTTAATGTAATTGAGATAGCCCCCGTGCGTATTCCGGAGTCACCTTCGCAAGGTGAGATATCGTCAGCGCTTCAAAAGGAAGGTGCAGCGATACTTGCAAAAATCCCCAGGGGTGCGCAAACGGTTGCTATGTGTATTGAAGGGAAGCAGCAAAGCAGTGAGCGACTTGCACAGACTATAAGCAATAATGCAGGTAATTTCGGAAGCATAGTATTTATCATCGGCGGCTCGCATGGACTGTGTGATGAGGTGAAGAAAAAGAGCAATATCCGTTTATCAATGTCGGAAATGACCTTTCCGCACCAGCTTGCCCGTGTTATGCTCACAGAGCAGATATACCGTGCTTTTATGATCAATTCTAATAACAAGTATCATAAATAGGCGAAAAATAATAAAAATAAATAAAAACAAAAGAATTTAATAGGTAATTTGAATTTTTGGCGAAAAAAGCGGTAAAATGCTTGTTTTTGCAATTTGAAGTTCATATGACCATATGATATAATCAAGTAAACTCAATTGAGATAGTGATGAACTTATCGTTAAAAGGCGAGGTGATTTCAAAATGTATCAACAGTTAATGCCGGGAACTAACACTCCGTACAATAATGAACTGAGTGCGTTCAGTATGTTCGATCAAATGATAGCCGCAACCGGAGGATTGTCATTAGCGCAGGTGTGTTCAATAACCGGTATTGAGCCTACCACGGTACAAAACTGGGTAAAACGAGGGTTTATTGCTAATCCGGTACGCAAAAAATATCATCAGCGTCAAATTTCGAGAATATTGATTATTAATGCATTGCGTGAATGTATGCAGCTTGAACAGATCGTAACGCTGCTGCGTTATCTTAACGGTGATGTTGAGGATTCAAGCGATGACAATATAAGCGAATGTGAGCTGTATGATTACTTTTGCAAAATAACGAGCTGTATTGATATCGAAAAAGGTATCTCAAAAGAGAAATCAGATTTTATTATCAAAAGCACGATACAAGGTTTTAAGGGCCCTCATAGCGACTCTTATCAGCGCTTGTATAAAACTCTTTCGGTTGCAGTATGCGCATACATAGCCGGAAGATATAAAAAAGAGGCTGATTTGCTGTTTAATCAGCTTGAAGTATGAGGTAGGGGGAATGTTTTATGGAATGGTTCGCAAACTGGTTTAATGACCTGACTTCATTGCAACAGATATTTGCGTGCGTGGCAATTCCGGCAACGGTGATACTTGCTATTCAAACTATATTACTGTTGTTTGGTTTTGGTGAACACGATACCGATCATGATATGGATTTAGATCATCATGGCGATATTGATCACGGTCACGACGGTGCCCATCATAGCGACGGTGTTCGTATATTTACCGTGCGAGGACTTGTTGCAATGTTCGCAGTCGGCGGTTGGCTCGGTATAGCAGCGGTTGATTTAAATGCCGGAAGTCTTATTGCTTCTATTGTTGCGATAGTATCGGGAATAGGTGCGCTGTTTTTGGTAGCATTTCTTTTAAAGCTTATGCTGAGTTTGCAGGAAACAGGAAATCTCGATCCAAAAAATGCAGTTGCACACACCGCAAAGGTATATATCAAAATACCTGCGGCAAGACAAGGGGTCGGCAAAGTAACATTCACATTGCAGGACCGTTTTGTGGAAATGGATGCTGTCACCGATTATGACAGCGATATTAAATCAGATGCTATGGTACAGATAGTGTCGGTATCGGATAATGTGCTTGTTGTCCGTCCGCTGAATGTATCATAATATAAAAGCATTATTTAAGGAGGAAAATATATGTCACTCAACATTATCATTGCAATCACAGTTATTGCAGTACTTTTGTTCACACTTTTGCTCGTAGCACTTACAAGATACCGTCGCTGTCCGTCAGATAAGGTGCTTGTTATCTACGGTAAGGTCGGCACAAACAAGGACGGCACTAACCGCAGCGCTAAATGTATCCACGGTGGCGCAGCATTTATCTGGCCGATCATTCAGTCATACGAATATCTGGATCTTACACCTATGTCGATCAACGTTGACCTTACAAACGCACTTTCACACCAGAATATCCGTGTAGATGTTCCCTCTCGTTTTACTGTTGGTATTTCTGTTGAGCAGGGTGTAATGCAGAATGCAGCAGAGCGTCTCTTGGGTCTCCGACTTAACGAGATTCAAGAACTTGCAAAGGATATCATATTCGGTCAGCTCCGTCTTGTTATTGCAACGATGGATATTGAGGAGATCAATACCGACCGTGATAAGTTTCTTGAAGCAGTTTCACACAATGTTGAAACCGAGCTTAAAAAGATCGGTCTTCGCCTTATCAACGTAAATGTAACAGATATCACCGATGAATCAGGTTATATTGAGGCGCTCGGTAAAGAGGCAGCTGCAAAAGCTATCAACGATGCAAAGCGTTCGGTAGCTGAGAAAAACCGTGACGGTAGTATCGGTGAGGCAGTAGCAGTTAAGGATCAGCGTATCTCTGTTGCAGAGTCAAACGCAACCGCTATTGCAGGTGAGAATGAGTCCAAAGCAGCAGTAGCGCTGTCAGACGCTATTCGCCGTGAAAAAGAAGCAGAAGCACAGCGCAGAGCGGTTGCTGCAGAAAAGATCGCTGCGGCTAAAGCTCTCGAAGAGGCATATGCAGCAGAGCAGCAGGCAGAACAGGCTCGTGCAGAACGTGAGCTTGCAACCAAGCAGGCCGATATCATCACTGCAGCCAAAATCGAAAAGGAACGCAAGGAACTTGAAGCAGAGGCAGAAGCAGAGCAGAAACGCCGTAAGGCAAAGGGTGAAGCTGATGCTATCTATGCAACGATGGAAGCACAGGCACGAGGCGTTCAGGAGATACTCGAAAAGCAGGCTGAAGGTTTCAAAAAGATCATCGACGCAGCCGGCGGAGATGCATCTGCAGCGGTTCAGCTTATGCTTGTTGATAAG
>JAXJVX010000037.1:0-15359 GCA_036308305.1 Acutalibacteraceae bacterium
GCAACACACAGTACCCGAAGCGCAGATCCGGCCATGCTCTCGGTTTGCGCTGTAATTTTGCTAATTTGATCTTCACTTTTGCACATTGGCAAAACCACATCTGGAGCACCCTTAATGATTATCAGATATCCGTTATGATTCCTATGTACGGTGATCATGCGCTTTTTTTCTGAGTCAAACGGCTCTTCATCTATTCTGGGATACACTTTTTCAAGCTCACTTTTGAATATTCCGCAATTTGCCGCAGCTTCGCAGATCGAAGTTTCAGTCGGCTCACCGTTAATGATAAATCTGCCTTTTTCACCGTTTAGCTGAGCATTGCAGCAAAGAGTTGCATATTTAAGTATATTCTTTGCTCTGTCACTACGGAGTTCGCATTCACCGGATGCGTCATAAAGACTGCATACGCTCATTCTGTTCTGTGTTAGAGTGCCGGTTTTGTCAGCACAAATGACGGTAGCAGAGCCGAGCGTTTCAACAGCTGGCAGCTTGCGGATAATAGCATTTTTCTCTGCCATTTTTTGTACTTTTAATGCGAGCACGATTGTAACTATCGCAGGCAGACCCTCGGGTATTGCCGCAACTGCAAGAGAAACGGATATCATGAATGTTTCAAGTGGTGTAAGATTATGAAATAAACCAAGAATAAAGATAACTCCGCATATGACAAGGGCTGAAATTCCAAGCATTTTGCTCAATGCCGCAAGTCGCCGCTGTAACGGTGTTTTTTCGTTGTCATCTGCACCTATCATGCCGGCAATTTTTCCGATTTCGGTATCCATACCTGTTGCGGTTACGATTGCTGTGCCGTGACCTGATGCAACAGTGCAGGAGGAATATACCATACATTTTCGTTCTGCTGCAATCTTACCTCCGGTAAGACCTGCGTTCTTCAAGGCGGGTTCAGATTCTCCCGTCAATGAGCTTTCACCGCATTTAAGATTTACCGATGAAATCAGTCTGGCATCAGCCGGCACAACATCTCCGTAGTTCAGCTTTATTATATCTCCGGGAACCAGCAATTCAGAGGGGATTTTTTGTTCTTTTCCGTTTCGTATGCAAAGCGTTTCAGGTGCGCTGAGCTTTTTAAGAGCAGACAAAGCGTGCTCTGCCTTTGACTCCTGAATTACGCCTATAACTGCATTTAGAACAACAATGGCTGTTATTATTATCGGATCAGTAAGGTCTGCTTCTCCGCTTAAAAGTGAAACTGTGAATGAAACAGCGGCGGCGATCAGCAACACTATAACCATGAAATCAGAAAACTGCATAAAGAAGCGAACGATCAACGATTTTCTTTCTTCATTTGTTATTTCATTTTTTCCGTAACCGGAAAGTCTCTGCTCCGCTTCTTTTTTATCAAGACCTGAATTTATATCGGTATTCAGTTCACGCTGTACCTGCATATAGGACATATTATGCCAATCCAAAATATCACTCCTAGTTTTTAATGTCTTCATAAGAGTATATTCATTAACTTGACAAATGAGTACAAAAGAGGTTACAATAAAGCAAGTGAATAGACGGAGATGAATATTTTATGTCGATTGAAAGAGTAAGGGAATATTTTAAAATATTGGGCATTGAGGATAGGATTATCGAGTTTTCGGTTTCCTCTGCTACTGTTGCACTTGCTGCTGAAGCACTTGGCTGTGCACCGGAGTACATAGCAAAATCGCTTACCTTTAAATCGGGGGATTCGGCTATAATGGTAGTTGCAGCAGGAGATGCAAGAATCGACAATCGGAAGTTTAAAGAAACTTTCGGTATAAAAGCCAAAATGCTGACCGCTGATGAAGCAGTAACGCTTATCGGTCATGCAGTAGGCGGTGTTTGTCCGTTTGCTGTTAACGATGGTGTTAAGATATATCTCGATGAATCATTACGTAGATTTGACTATGTGTATCCTGCGTGCGGCAGTTCAAACAGCGCTATCAGTGTATCACTTGATGAACTGCTTTCATTCTCAAAGGCAGACGGTTGGTGCGATGTCTGTAAGTTACCATAATAAATTGAAAGCAATGCATTTCACAAAAGTGAAATGCATTGCTTTTTAAATCATTCTGATAAATACCATTATAAATCTGCGACTGAGCTTTGCTTGCTTTTTGAGGGTTTTACGATAGTCAAGAACGAAGGATACAACAGTATCGGATTGCTCTTTTGTAATTTCAGTATCCGAAAAACCGCTTAATATGAATATATGCGCTATTTCGTTGAAGTTCTCGCCAAGCAAAGTATAGTTATCCGATAGATCCTCAAAGAATTTTGTATAAGACAGTATGTTAGTATCAATACCGTCAAATTCTAAAAGTTTTGTCATATAACTGAATGCTTCACTTATACGCTCTTTTGGCGTAAGCTTCATAAGTCGCAATTCCCGCCTTTTTCGCAGTACTGAAAAAGTAATAATATATGCAACAACGGCAACTACAAAAAGTACTATTAGGATCGACAAATAGAATATTGGATCCTTCAAAGCACCGAATTTATCGCCACCCTCATTATTATCCACACCTTCAGGTGATGAATAATCCGTTGAGTAGATCGGAATATTATTGGAATCGGTAGGCTGTTGGGAATCTTCATCAGGAGTTGCAGAAGGCTCATCTGCAAGATCGGTAATATATTCTTTATATCCGGTTACAACATTTTCAACCGCTACATCAAGCTGATTGATATAATCACTGAAGCTTTCATCGTAGAAGCCGGGAGTGACATCAACCGGCAGCCAACCGTATTTGTCGCTGAATACCTCTATCCATGCGTGAGCATATCGATCAGTAACATCAACGACCTTTGAAATGCCGTTATCCTTATCAAATTCTGCCGCTTCTATAGTTTCAGAGGTGATAAGGTAGCCTTCCACATACCTTGTAGGTACACCGCATTCACGCAGCATCACTGCTGCTGCCGATGCATAATGTGCAGAATATCCTTTTTTCTGATCCAATAGAAAATATTCAACAAAATCGGAATTTAGCGGCATAGGACTGCAGGAGAGTGAATATTCGGTATTATCTAAAAGATACTTTCTTACAGTATCTACTGCTTTTGCATAGTTCAGTTCACCAAAACTATCGGTAATCTCTTTAATTTTTTCACTATCGATTGTATCCGTATATTCATTATATACATAACTGCTGTAATCTGCCCATAGTCTTTTAAATTCGTCAGAATTTATAAGGTCAGACGAATAGATGTTGTATATGGAGTCCAGTTCAAAATATGAGTAATATGAATACTTTGACTTGTTTGTAACGGTAAAGCCTGAGTCTCCGTCTGCTTTTACAGTTTCGCTTGCAATGGGATAATATGCTGTATAAGCATAATCCTTTGTTCTCCGAAGGTTGCTTATAATAAACTGACCGTTGCCGAATGCGGTGGATTCCTTGCTGCGTGCCAATAAAGCAGAGCTTACTTCCGCCGCTTCAACGCCGCATATATCTTCAAATTGATTGAAAAGCGCATTATAGTCGCTATAATTATCGAGCTGCTTCCATTCACTTCCGGTATAAACATCACCGCCGTATCCCTTGATATAAATATCTTCCATTGCATACGGCATCGTAACGGTGAGATAATGTCTGTCTTTGATCTTTCGGTCACCGAGTGATGATAACTTTCCATCTTTAAGCGAGCCGTCATGGTCAACACCTGTAATATAGTCAATGATATCTGAAGTACTGTTTTTTATGGATATACGGGCATTGTTGACTGTATCGTTGCGGCTGAAACCACCTATAGAAAAGGTGGTTTCGATTATCAAGAAAATAAGTATTACTGCAACACCCGTAACAGCAGCAGATGCGGCAAATTTTCCGGAAAGCTTTTTTGAAGCAAATTTTTTATTCTTACTTTTGTTATTTACTGATTTGTTTTGAACTTTTATTTTCTGCCTATTTGCAAAATGCAAGGTCACGCCTGCTGCCCACGATCCTATCATAATCGCAAACGCTAAATGAGAAGGAACGCATCCAAATGCAGCGCCTATTTCAAAGAATGGGAAGGTAAGCAAAAAGATACCTAAAAAATGCACTCTTGCACAGGTAAAGTATCCGACAAATACCGATATTATTGCCGAGGCGTACATATATATGTAGGTTACCTGCATGGTTGTATCGGAAGTAAGCTCAATAGAGCGTTTGGGTATCGACCAATACATTGCTTCGGCAATTGCAATACGGCAGTCTTCATAAATTATCGGCGCAGCCGACCTCAGTATCGGCCACATTAAAATGCCGGTGATAATAAAAATACCCAGCGAACAAAGTACTATAATCCAGCTTCGTTTTATGTATTTGTACAAAACGGTAGATATTGCAGCAAACATCGCACAACCGATGAATACAGCGTTGATATTAACGGTGCTTCCCATCATAGTAGAGAAGGTGAATACCGCACCGCACACCGCCATTAATAATACAGCGAATTGTGCAAGTGTGTTTATAAATGCAGTTTTAGTCGACTTTTGCGTATTTGAGATATTATCGTTTTCAATGTGAATACCGCTTGAAGCTTCGGCGAACAATAGTTTTTCTTTTTTCATATATTCACCGCCTTACAGTATAACACGGATGAGTCCGTTTGCGATTTTCTTTTTCTCCACGCATACAATGCATACGCCGTTAGGATCAACATTGTATTGCTCCTTATCATCAATCTTGACGATCGAGCGGAGTATTCCTTGTGAATCGGAATTAATAACGCTGTTCTGAGAATCAGGGGAAAGTCCTGCTGTTACCAGAACGATATTTGATACAAAATTTTTTCTCAAAGCGTCACTCGCAAAAATATCGTGATATTCATTACACATGCCAACCGACAGAAGTCTGCCAATTGCAGAATACAAATCATCTTGATTTGCTACATCAACAAGTGTAAAATCCGCCTTGGTATTGTCGTAAAAACAAATCTTATGATATATGCTTTTTTGTATCATATCGTAGGATATGTCAAATAGTGCTTTTACTGCATCGTCAATGAGGTACGGTGCCTCGATTACATTATTACCGATAAAAGTATCAAATAAAAGCAATACCGATTGTGAAATAGGTAGGGAATAATCTTTTATCATCAAAAGATCGGTTTTAGCAGAAAGTTTCCAATGCATACGGTTTATTTTATCGCCGCCTACATATTCACGCACATCAAACACCTCGGACGGATCATCACCTGGCTTGTGCTTAGAAAATATATTGGATTCGCCCTCAGCAAAATTGTTCGGACGAACTGCTATATCTATTGCATCAGGTTCAGGAATGAATGTGACCGTTTCATGCATATTAAGTTTTATCGGAAGGCGAAACATATGAAAGTAGTCACAAATATATACTTTTTTTATCTTGATATCCAGACTTCCTACATGGTCAGATGTAAGCTTATATACAAAATCCTTGTTGCAGAATGGATCGCAGGAAAGCGAAAATTCACACTTATGGCTTACCTTAAGGAATGTGTTGAAAACGCTGAATTTCAGCACTATCGCCGATATAGAAAACGGTGAACGGTTGTTGACGGAAACAATGATAGTTGCATCCGATGAAGTAACTGGAGGATCAATGCTGATTTTAACTTTTGTGCAAAATCGTGTTACCAATGCAAATAGCAACAACAGCATCGGCAACGCAATTATTACGCAGAATAATACAAGTGAAAGAATATCCTTATACAAAATAAAGAATATCCCCGATACTGCTGCAACGACTATATATATTAACCAAATAGCGGTCATATACAAACTCCTTTATATTTTGGGTATCGGTGTATTTTTTAAGATCTGTGTCAAAACATCTTTTTCATCCATTGATGCGATTCTTGCTTTAGGACTTAAGGATACACGGTGAGCTGATGCATCTAAAAATACCTCTTGAACATCATCGGGAATAACATATGCACGACCTGATAAAAACGCATGTGCGCGTGCAAGCTTTGCGATTGCAAGCGTGCCACGAGGACTGAGACCCAAAAGCAGCATATCATTTTCTCTTGTCGCAGAGGCAAGGGATGTTATGTATTCAAATATCTTGTCGTCGGTGTGTGTGCTTTCGGCTATTTCACGCATTTTGATAATATCCTCACTCGATGCAACAGCTTCAACAGTTTCAAGCGGATTTGCGCCTTGTCTGCCCTTTAATATACTTACTTCACTTGCTTTATCGGGATAACCGATAGACAGCTGAATCATAAATCTGTCGAGCTGTGAGTCAGGCAGCATCTGTGTGCCGACAGAGCCGACCGGGTTTTCGGTAGCAATAACGGTGAAAGGATCCGGCATTTCACGAGTAATACCGTCAACAGTAACCTTGCCTTCTTCCATAATTTCAAGCAGTGCCGACTGCGTTTTTGAAGAAGTGCGGTTTATTTCGTCAGCCAAAAACAGATTACAAATTACCGCACCGGGTTTATAAATGAAACTGTCGGTACGCTTGTCGTACATAGAAAACCCCGTAACATCGGCAGGCAGAACATCAGGTGTGAACTGCATACGGTGATACTCAAGGCTCATTGCTCTTGAAAAAGCAAGTGCAATGGTAGTTTTACCGACACCTGGGATATCGTCAAGCAAAATATGTCCGCCTGCAATAATTGCTGTGAGGATCTTATTTATTACATTGTCCTTTCCGAGTACTGCTTTCTTAACTTCATGTTTTACTGCAACTGCCTTATCAAGCACCGTTGCTTCTGTGCGATTTAACTGCATCATAATTTAATAACTCCTTTAATTATACATATGGGCTTATTTTAGCATAAATAAAAAACCAAAGCAATTCGCAAAGATACCAAATTACTTATAATGTTTTTATTGATAATAACACATAAAAAGGTGTCACAAAATAGTGACACCTTTTATCAATTAAATCTAACTACAAGATGGGCAATTCCAAAGAAGAATTTGCATAAATGCCTTCCGAATTTGCCTCGGGTATTTAATACCGAGATTTTGAAATTGCGTCGCATTTTTTTGCAGAGTGCCGGATTTGATTTATGCATTCTGTCCCACATATCGTCAATCAGTTTGTCATGCTCATCGGAAAAATTCAAACGGGTAAATATCGTTGAAAGCATATACATCAGCTCAAGCTCATGATGTAAGTACTTGCCGAGTTTTTTGTTTGTCTTCATGATCTGAATCGGATCAGCCGAGTCAAATATACGTTCTGTAACGGTTATCTGATGTGTGCAGCGTTTTAATAGGTTATCGTTGGATACAGATTGACCGTCACGTCCTGTCCAATACATATAAAGGTTGATATTAAGATAAAGTATCTTTTCAACATAAGGTAGGGGAGCGTATATAAAGAGGTTGTCCTCATAGAAGATATGATGAGGAAGAACTATTCCGCTCATTCTGATGGTCTCTGTGCGAAGTATAGCAGAATGCAAAGTTAAGTACTGATTTATTCTGAACGAATGAGTCTCCGCCCATGAGCAAATCTTCTTTTCGGGAAAAACATTTGAGTATTTTATAGTACTGACAATGCCTTTGCCCTGTTGATAGTAGCAGTAGTTGCATACAATGAGGTCAACGCCGCCTTTTTCCTCCGCAAGCTCTGCTTGATAAAGCAGATTGAGATAAGCGTCAGTATCAAGCCAGTCATCTGAATCGACAACCTTGAAATACTTTCCGCTTGCTATCTTCAGACCTGCATTGATACCTGCACCGTGACCACCGTTTGGCTGATGTATTACCTTAACTATATCCGGATAAGCTGCTTTATATTCATCTGCAATTTTACCTGTATCGTCTGATGATCCATCGTTTACTATGATGATCTCAACCTTATCACCGCCTTTTAAAAGACTGTCTACACATTTGCGCATATATTCAGCGGAATTATAACAAGGTACGGTAAATGTAATAAGTTTCACAGTTCAACGTCCTTTCAATTTTTTACTTTCTCACGGGATTTATTAAGCCTTCCGTTTGCAAGCATAAGCTTGATACGGTTTTCCTGATTTATTGCGGTAGCGCCCGGATCGTAGTCGATAGCAACAATATTTACACCGGGGATACGCTCTTTGATAGGTTTCATCATGCCTTTACCGGCAATGTGATTAGGAAGACAACCGAACGGCTGTGTACATACGATATTCTTCACATCCATTTCCGCAAGCTCGATCATTTCGGCACAAAGCAGCCAACCCTCGCCCATTTTAGTGCCTCTGCCGATAAAGCCTTTGGTGAGTGTTACTGTATGCTCAAAACTACCCATCGGGGCAAAATCACTATTTTCACACACGATCTTAATAATATCCTTTTGCTTGGATGTAAGGAATTTGTATGCAAACTTATAAACTGCTGCAAGGGGCTTGTTCACACCGTAAAGCTTCGTGTCATAAATATTGTTGAATACACAGTATAGGCAGAAATCAAGCAGCCCGGGAACTACTACCTCCGCTCCCTCTTTAATAAGGAAGTCTTCAAGATTATTGTTGCCGAGCGGCGAGTACTTAACGAATATCTCACCTACAACACCGACCTTGAGCTTATCTTCCTTGCGACGCTTGATGCGCTTAAAATCCTTTACGATTTTGACATAGTCATTTTTGACATTCCTATAGCTTATACGTTCATTTACAAGCTTTGATGCAAGCCTTTTTGTCCATTTTTCGCAAACTGCTTCAGTATCACCCTTATTTACTTCATACGGAAGGCATTGATTTTTCAGCAGCATTAAAAGATCACCGTAAAGCACAGCGTATAAGAGCTGATGCAATAACGACAGTGTTACTTTAAATCCCGGATGATTTTCAATACCTGCAAGATTGAAAGAAATTACCGGTACCTGTGGGTATCCTGCCTTCTTCAAAGCTTTTCGTAGAAGTGAAATATAGTTTGATGCACGGCATCCACCGCCCGTTTGCATAAGCAAAAGTGCAGTCTTATCAGGATCATACTTTCCGCTTTGTAAAGCATGAATAAATTGACCTATTACCAGTATTGCAGGATAGCAGGTATCGTTATGAACGTATTTAAGGCCACATTCCGAAATATGCTTTCCGCTGTCCTCAAGAAGCTCTGCATTATAGCCGTGCTTGTTGAGTATTTCGATGATGAGTTTAAAATGCATTGGGAGCATATTCGGAATAAGAATCTTATAATCCTTTTTCATTTCGACAGTAAATAAAACTTTATCGTCCTGCATTAGTATTGCTCCTTTCATCAAGTGCACCGATAAGACTGCGAAGCCGTATCTTTACTGCGCCGAGATTTGTTATCTCATCTATCTTTATCTGAGTGTAAAGCTTGTTGTTGTTTTCGAGAATAGAACGAACCTCATCGGTAGTAACGGCATCAACGCCGCAGCCGAAGGAAACAAGCTGAACAAGCTCAACATCCTTGTTTTCTGCCGCATACTGTGCTGCTGAATACAGACGTGCGTGATATGTCCACTGATTAAGCACATTTATTTTTTCGGGCACGGTAATACCGCTTACGCTGTCTTCACTGATAACAACAAAGTCAAGTGATGTCGCCAGCTTGTCGATACCATGGTTAATTTCAGGATCAATGTGATAGGGTCTGCCGGCAAGTATCATAATACGTTTATTATTTCTGCGAGCAAAGTCAATTGCTTTCATACCGTAATTTCTGACTGACTGCATATAATCTGCGTACTGCTTCATACCGAATTCAACGGCTTTTCTCATTTCTGATGAAGAAATACCGCTAAATCCCTTTTTAGCAAGGTATTCACGCAGATCCTTTGAAAGTCTTTTTTCATTATTGATGTTCAGATAAGGATAAAGGAATACAGTGTCTTTAATAGATTCCATATTCTTTGTAAGCAACTCTGAATAATAAGCAACAACGGGGCAGTTATAGTGATTAGCACTTATTTTTTCATCAAAGTTGTAGGTAAGGCAGGGATAAAAAATAGCGTCAACACCCATTTCAATAAGTGCTTCGATATGACCGTGCATAATTTTTGCAGGATAGCAAGCGGTATCAGAGGGGATACTGTACTGTCCTTTTGAATAAATTGCACGGGTAGAAAATCCGGATGATACTGTTTCAAATCCGAGATGTGAGAAAATGCCCTGCCAGAGCGGATATAACTCGTACATACCAAGCGCCATTGGAAGACCGATCCTTCCACGCTTGTTTTCACCCGATTTCAAATCGCTGAACTGCTCACGCTTAAAGGTATAGATATTGGGTATCTCGGTAATATCGGAATTTTTAATTCCTGCGCCCTTTTCGCATTGATTTCCGGACACAAATCTTTCGTTGTCAGAGAATGTGTTTATGGTAAGTCTGCAATTATTTGTACAGCCTTTGCAAACAGCGGATTTCGATGTATGCGTGAAATTACTCAACGCATCTTCAGCAAGCAGGGAGGAGGAAAGCGGATTTTGCGCCATAGCATAAAGAGCGGCTCCGTATGCACCCATCAAACCTGCGATACATGGACGAACTACCTGCTTTCCGATCTCTGTTTCAAAGCTGCGTAGCACAGCATCATTAAGGAATGTACCGCCTTGAACAACTATATTACTACCAAGTTCATCTGCGTTTGCTGCACGGATCACCTTGTAAATAGCATTTTTAACAACGCTGATAGATAGACCGGCAGATATATCGCCAACAGAAGCTCCGTCTTTTTGAGCCTGCTTAACAGATGAATTCATATATACAGTACAGCGTGTACCGAGATCAACAGGACCTTTCGCAAAAAGCGCAAGCTTTGAAAATTCTTCGGCGGAATAGCCCATGGCCTTGGCGAAGGTTTCAATAAATGAGCCGCAACCGGAGGAACACGCTTCGTTAAGCATAATTCCATCGATAGAATTATTTCGTACCTTAAAGCACTTAATGTCCTGACCGCCGATATCAAGAATAAAATCAACATTTTCATTAAAATGCTTTGCGGCGGAAAAATGCGCCATCGTTTCAACTATTCCGTAATCAACACGGAATGCATGACGGATAAGCTCTTCACCGTATCCGGTAACAGCACTGCCTAATATTTCAATGTGATCCTTGCAAAGCAAGCGGATCCTTTTCAGTTCTTCAAGCACGACCTCAATGGGATTGCCTTTATTGGAACTGTAATATGAATAGAGTATCTTTTTTGTGTTGCTGATAAGTACAAGCTTTGTGGTGGTAGAGCCGCAATCAATTCCGAGATATGCACCGCCGTTGTAAGTATTGATATCCTCTGTATCAACAGAAGCCTTGTCATGACGTTCACAGAAAGCATCATAATCTGCTTCACTTTCAAACAAAGCAGGGAGAACTACCGTTTTTTTGTTTTCGTTGCTCTCTCTTGATAAATGCTCTGTAAGTTCGTCAAAGGTGAAACTTACATTCTGTTCATTTGCAAAAAGCGCAGCACCGATAGCAACGGAAAATCTGCCGTATTCAGGGAATACAGCATTATTATCGCCGAGATTCAGCGTTTCTGCAAAACGCTCACGAAGTCCTTTGCAATAGTACAAAGGACCGCCGAGAAACATAACCTTACCCTGTATCTTCCTTCCTTGAGCAAGACCTGCTACAGTTTGATTAACAACAGCTTGATAAATACTTGCCGCAACATCTTCCTTTTTAGCACCCTGATTGAGCAAGGGCTGAATATCTGTTTTTGCAAAAACACCGCAGCGTGAAGCTATTGGGTATATACGGGTATGCTTAAGGCTTAATTCATCCATTTCCTCGTTAGTGAGGTTTAACAGCGTGGCCATCTGATCAATAAATGCACCTGTACCGCCTGCACACGATCCGTTCATTCGTTCGTCAAGTCCGCCATCAAAGAATATTATCTTTGCATCTTCACCGCCAAGCTCAATAACAGCCGATGTATCGGGTGCTATTTTCTCAACTGTCTGTGCTGTTGCAAAAACCTCCTGAACAAAAGGGACATCCGCATCGTTAGCAAGTCCCAGACCTGCAGAGCCGGAAATAGCGGCATATATTTTTTTACCTTTTAACAGATGCTCTATTTCATATATCATCTCGATAGTTTTGCTTCGTGCCTGTGAAAGATGACGCTCGTATTTTTCATATATAACATTGCCGTTTTCAACAAGTACCAACTTTGCTGTTGTTGATCCTATATCAATACCAAGACAAGTGTTTTCAGCACCGTTAATATGTAACTTTTCTTGCATTTCTGCCTCCAAAAGCATATACTTTACTAAAATACTATTATGTATATTTTATCATATTCGTAAAATTAAATCTTTAATTTAATGTAAACAATAGAATTTACATTATATCTTATTTTACATCAAAATTCTATTATTTTCAATAGTTAATATATAGTTAAATTCTTTGTGGACTTTCGATGGTCTATATGGTAAAATTCTAATGTAAATGAGAGGTGCTTTATGAAAACGGTTATCTGTTGTATCAATTCGAAATATATACATTCTTCGCTTGCTCCGTGGTATCTGCTTGCCGGTTGCCGCCGCTACGCTCCGGAGCTTGATGTCGAGGTAGTCGAGGGAACCATTAACGAAAATATGTCCGTTGTTATTGACAGAATTGTTGCCACAGCACCGGATTGCGTAGGTTTTTGTTGTTATATATGGAATATCGATTATGTTAACAAGGTCGCTGAAGCAGTTAAATCTTTTTTGCCAAATTGTATAATAATTTTAGGTGGGCCTGAAGTAAGCTATAACACAAAAGAATTATTATGTAAACCATATATCGATTATTGCATTGCAGGAGAGGGGGAGCGCCCCTTACCGGAATTGTTAAGATGTATAAATGCAGGTGTTGAATGTGAATTTGAAGGCGTATGCAGTAAGGAGTACAGTTCATCACCCTATATATTTTGTGATGAGCCGGTTGATCCATATTGTGATGAATATTTTGAAACATTAAACGGTCGCATAGCATATATAGAAACTACAAGAGGCTGTCCGTATTCATGCGCATTTTGTCTTTCTGGCAGAGGTGAAAAACCTCAAAGCTTTCCTTTGGGTAAGGTCAAGGAGAATATTTTAAAGCTAAGTAATTCCGGCACCAAGACAGTGAAATTTGTTGATCGTACATTTAATGCAAATGCCGACCGTGCCAATGAGATAATTTCATTTATAATCGACCATTCAAATATTGATATTCCAAATGACGTGTGCTTTCATTTTGAGATAGCAGGGGATATTTTAAAAAGTGACACTATCGAGTTGCTTGGTAGTGCAAGAAAAGGTTTGTTTCAGCTTGAGATAGGGCTGCAAAGCTTCAATGAAAAGACGCTATGTGCTGTCAATCGCCGTACGAATATTGAACGACTTTGTGAAAATATTAAAAAGCTGGTTTCGCTCGGCAATATGCATATTCATATTGACCTTATCGCAGGCTTGCCTTTTGAGGATATAAATAGCTTTGAAAAAAGCTATGATCTCGCTTTTTCACTTGCTCCTAATATGCTGCAGTTGGGTTTTTTAAAGCTTCTTCATGGTTCTGCAATGCGAAATGTGGATTATCCGTATCCTTGCCGTTTTTCAAAATCCGCACCATATGAAGTAATCAGCACGGATTGGTTGAATGAGATGGAAATAAGACATCTTCATCTGCTTGAAGATGTAACTGATCGAATTGTTAATTCCGGCAGATTTAAGTTCACCTTGAAGTATGCTCTGGCGGTATCGGGCAAAAGCCCCTTTAATCTGCTTTCTGAATTAGCGGAATTTATCGGCAACAAGACCTACCGTATTTCGCTTGATGAATATACATATAAGATCTATAATTTTCTCTTAAAATATACCGATAAAGATACTCTTCGTGATACTTTGGTGTGCGACAGGCTCTGTTCTGACAGTTCGGGAAATCTTCCTGAATTTTTAAAGGTGTATGATGACAGATTGCGTTATGCAAAGCGAGATATTGATGAGTGTGACCCAAAGAGATCGGGTGTAAAACGAGCATATGCGTTACTCAAAAGCAGAAACGCCGTTGTTTATGTCGATTACGACAAAAAAGATAAAATTACCGGTAGATATAACATCCACAGAAAAATTTACAATTAATTCTTTTATTTTTGTTTATTGTATGTTATTATTAAAGATATAAAGAGAGAAACGACAATTGATCCAATGGGAATTAAAGAACTCTTTTTAGGCTCTTACAGAAAAAAGCAGCTTAAAAAGCTCGAACCTATAAAGAATGCGGTATTAGCGCTTGAAGACGAATATGCAGCTTTGAGTGATGCAGAACTCAAAGACAAAACAAATCAGTTTAAAGACCGTCTTGAAAACGGTGAAACGCTTGACGATATATTGCCTGAGGCATTTGCAACATGCCGTGAGGCGGCATGGCGTGTACTTGGCATGAAGCCATATCCTGTACAGATTATCGGCGGCATCGTATTGCATCAGGGAAGAATTGCAGAAATGAAAACAGGTGAGGGTAAAACACTTGTTGCAACTCTTCCTGCATATCTGAATGCGCTGTCCGGCAAAGGTGTTCATATCGTTACTGTCAATGAATATCTTGCAAAGCGTGACTCGGAGTGGATGGGTAAGGTGTACCGCTATCTCGGCCTTTCGGTAGGACTTGTTATTCAGGGGCTCAAACCTGAGGAGCGTAAAGCGGCATATGATGCAGATATCACATATTGCACCAATAATGAGCTCGGATTTGATTATCTGCGTGATAATATGGTGACATATAAGGAGCAGCGTTCCCAACGAGGCCATAATTTTGCTATCGTTGACGAGGTTGACTCGATTCTTATTGACGAGGCAAGAACACCGCTTATTATTTCAGGTCAAGGCTCAAGATCGACCGATCTTTATCAGCGTGCAAACAGTCTTGCAAAAGGACTTCGTTGCGTAAAGGTAAAGCAGGTCGATGCTAAAATTGATAATGATGCTGAGTATGCGAATGCAGACTATATTGTTGATGAAAAAGCAAAGACCGCAACGCTCACTACAACAGGTGTTAAAAAAGCAGAGCAGTATTTTGGTATTGACAATATCAACGATCCCGAAAATATGACCATTTCACATCATATAAATCAGGCTATACGTGCACACGGTATCATGCAGCGTGATGTTGACTATGTAGTTAAGGACGGGCAGGTAATTATCGTTGATGAATTTACCGGCAGACTTATGTTTGGCAGAAGATATAATGAGGGCTTGCATCAGGCAATAGAAGCAAAAGAGGGAGTTAAGGTCGAGCGTGAGTCGAAAACTCTTGCAACTATAACTTTCCAGAACTTCTTCCGCCTTTACACAAAGCTTTCGGGTATGACCGGTACTGCAATGACTGAATCGCAGGAATTTGCAGAAATATATCGTCTTGATGTAGTTGAAATACCCACTAACCGCCCACTTGCAAGGGAGGATATGGCGGATGTGGTTTATAAGACTGAAAAAGCCAAATTTAATGCAGTTGTTGA
>JAXJVX010000038.1:0-12807 GCA_036308305.1 Acutalibacteraceae bacterium
AGGAGAAAATAAATTATGGCTGAATTAAGATGGCACCCATTAATCGAAGACTGGGTAATGATTGCTTCCCACAGACAGAACAGACCGCAGATGCCGAAAGATTGGTGCCCATTCTGTCCGGGATCTGGTAAGGTGCCGGAGCAGTTCGATGTATATGAGTATGATAATGATTTTCCGGCTCTTTCACAGACACCGCCGGTGCCGGATGATGTTGCAAATGATTTCTTTAAAACAGCACCGTCATACGGTAAATGTGAGGTAATACTCTATTCACCTGAGCATACAGTAACATTACCGGAACTGCCGGTTGATCACATCGAAAAGCTTGTTGATCTTTGGCAGAACAGATTTACTGCAATATCTGCTGACGAGAACATAAAGTATGTGTTTATATTTGAAAACAGAGGCGATGTTGTAGGCGTTACAATGCCGCATCCGCATGGTCAGATATATGGCTATTCATTCGTTCCGAAGAAACTTGAATTAGAGCTTGATTCATCAAAGAAATTCCATAAGGAAAATTGCAAATGTCTCTATTGCACTATGCTTGATGAGGAAAAGAAATTCGGTGAGCGTGTTATATTTGCAAATGAATACTTTACCGTGTTCCTTCCTTTCTTCTGCGAATATCCTTACGGCGTTTACATTATGTCTAATCGCCATATCGGTAATATCACCGAGTTTACAGATGAGGAGAAAAAGGCTTTCGCAGCTACCTTAAAGGAAACAACGGGTATGTTGGATGCCTTGTTTGACTATAAGTTCCCGTATATGATGTGTATGCATAACGCACCGGTAAACGGCGAAGATACAGGTGAGTATTTCCACTTCCATGTTGAATTCTTCCCGCCGATGAGAAGTGCAGATAAGCAGAAATTCAACGCATCAAGTGAAACAGGTGCATGGGCACATTGTAATCCCACCGCTCCCGAGGAAAAAGCAAAAGAACTTCGCGAAGCACATAATCGTTTTATTGAAAACTGCAAGTAATTATCAAAAAAAGACGGATGGAATGGCGTTGTACCCGTAAGGATGCAACGCCAGTTTTATTCGCCTGACGGCGAGTTCTATTGCTACGCAGTGATATTTGGACTAAAGCCCAAGTGATATTGCCTTCGGCAGTTATGGGCGAATAAAATACCACTGAAACCGCAAGGTTTCAATAACACTATTACCGCAAGGCAATAATATCACTCCGACTTTAGGAGGAATATAACTGGAAAGATTATCATCCTTTATGTATAATAGATTTAGAGGTGATAACTATGGCAGATAGTGTTTTAAGAGATAATACAAAAGAGTTTGCAAAGAAAATCGTTTTTCTTTGTCGCGATATGAAAACAAATCACAAAGAATCCGTTTTAATAAACCAGTTACTTCGCTCAGCAACCTCTATCGGTGCAAACCTGCACGAAGCTCAATATGCTCAAGGAACAAAAGATTTTATTTCAAAACTTGAAATAGCACAAAAAGAATGTTATGAAACCGAATATTGGTTAGAACTTCTTTTTGAGACGGGCTGCATGACTAAAGATATTTATAATGATGTTCAAAACAAATGCGGAGCGATTCGCAGAATGTTAATTTCATCACTTAAAACGATAAAATCAAAACAGGTGTAAGTTATGAGGAAGAAAGTATTTTCAGTAATAGAGCCGGTAGACAATGGCAGTAAGTTGAGTAATATTTACGATTTTATAATGATGACAACTATCGTTATAAGCCTTGTTCCACTTGCTTTCAAAGAGACAAATGCCGTTTTTCGGTAGATAGACTACATAACCGTAAGCATTTTTATCTTAGACTACTTTTTGAGATTGATAACTGCAGATTGCAAAATTAAAAAGTCAGTGGTTTCTTTCTTTATCTATCCGATTACACCAATGGCCATTATTGATTTAGTTTCCATATTGCCTTCTATTTCTGTCTTGAATAATGGCTTTAGATTATTGAAACTGTTTAGACTGTTAAGGACATTAAAGGTGTTGCGTGTTTTCAAGTTTTTGCGATATTCAAAAAGTTTCGATATTATAGCTAGTGTGTTTAAAAAACAGAAAAAGTTTTATCTGCAGTTGCGACAATGGCAGTTGCTTATATTTTGGTTTCTGCTCTTGTAATATATAATGTTGAGCCAGAATCATTTGAGACATTTTTTGATGCTATTTATTGGGCAACCATCTCATTAACAACTGTTGGTTATGGCGATATTTATCCAGTAACAACAATCGGTAGAATTGTTACAATGATATCTTCTGCTTTTGGCATTGCAATAATTGCATTGCCATCTGGTGTTATTACGGCGGGTTATCTTGCGGAGATTAACAAAGAAGAGTGATAATTATAATAGTTTGAAATATAATAATCATTATGAAGAGTTTTAGGTTCTCCTAACAAGTGACATTTGGGCGCCAAAATGTCCTGCTTGTTACGGTATAAGACAAAAGTAAAAGAAGCACGAAATTTTCGTGCTTCTTTTTTTACTGTCCTTTAGAGTACGACTCAATCCCATCCGTCTTTAAATATTTATTCTTTAACTGCTATTAAAACACCTTAATTGCAAATACTTCAAATTCATCCGAGCCGTTATTATCAATGAAATCAATCCGTACTTTGGTTACCTTGCTTGCCTTAAATTCTACAAAATTCTGCGGTTGATAATTATTGGTGATTTCAATGTTTTTTGGACCGTTTTCAGTTTCTGCGGTAATTTTGTAGCCTGTAACAAGCTGCTTGATAGGTTCATTGAAATGGTCGTCTTCAAACTGTGCGTTAAAATACAACTGGATTTCGTTAATATCAACAGGCTTTTCAAATTCAAGCTGCAGCCATTCATTGTCCTTTGTATTGCTTACCCAACAGTTTGGACTTGAAACAGGTCGGGAATAGCCATTTACAACATTTTGTGCGGCGTAAAGATTATCGGTATCCTCATATTTAAAGCAATATGTAAGTGCCTTACCATCAATATTGGTTCTCCACATTCCGCAACGGAAGCACGGCATACCGATCATACGCTCAAACGAGCCGCAAACAGAGCAGTCATCGTTCTTTTGAAGTTCAAGAAAGACCTTTTTAATTTCATCACTTTCAACACTCATATCAATTGGCATATATCCGTCAAAATAACCGTCGAGTTTTAGCTCGCCTTCAAACAGAAGCTCCCCTTTTGTATATGCAGTATCACGCTCGTCACAAAACACCTTGTAGCGAATAGTAGTTTCCTTGTCGGTATTGTTTTTAATACGTATACTTACTGTACCGAGCTTTGAACAATCGAGCGGAAGTGTATATGTGATATCATTATCGAGTTTTAGCTCGTACTCTTCCTTTGTATTGCAAAAACGTTTTGCTGAAGAGGCAGTGATTTTTGCATTGTTAGCAAGCCCGCAATCTTCGGGTTTACCGATAATATATTGGCCATTTCTTTGCAAAATACTTTGCAGCTCTTTTATATGCTTTTTGTTTACCGTCGTTGGCAGGGTATTATATTTTTTGCAAAGGGATGCCGCTGTGCCTACTGCCTGCCCCATTGCTCCAAGCGTTTCCATAACACGCAGCGAACCTAAGGCAACGTGGGTACAGCTTACCGTTCTACCTGCAAGGAAAAGATTTGCAATATCTTTCGAATACATGATAGAAAACGGAATGTTATACATCGATTTTACTTCGCCGAATGCACTGGTTTTTTCGTTGCCGTAAATTCCGCCGACATCGTGTATGTCAAGCGACCAACCACCGGTAGATACGGCATTGTCAAAATCAACTGCATTTTGAATATCCGATTGCTTCATTATGTATTCTGCAATAAATCTGCGTGGCTCACGCTTCGATGCGTACGGTGCTATCCAATCAATGGAGCAATCCTCTGCATCAGGATATTTTCCGCTATTTTTAATATAATCCCAATATCCGTAGATAAGCTTTTTAAGTTCAAAGTCTATGTTGTCAGCATCAAGCACCGTGTCATCAAGACCGCCGTATTCAAGCCACCATGTATCGTTATAAGCACCACCGTTAGCAGGCAACCGTCTGCCGGTTTCGGGACGGTCAAAATATTTGATGATACCATCGTCAACAAGATCATAAGCAAAGTCCGGTTTTACGAACTTGACAGGCTTGCCTTCATGGCAATATGTATATAAAATACAACTTCCCATTACATTTTTATCAGGCTTTTCAGGCGCAAGGCTTTCGCCGAACTCGTCTTTAGCCTCTCTGCCAACTTTGTATTCAGCACCTGCCTTATATGCAACTATGCCGTCGCCCGACGCATCGCAATAAAGCGGACTTACGAATGTGATATTCTCGTTAGTTTTGGATTTAAATCCGTAGACCGCAATTATCTTGCCGTTTTCATTCTTACAGTCATAAACTACTGTTCCGGGGAAATAGCTGATATTGTTCTCTGAAAGTATCTTATCAACGAGCGCCATATCCGAGAGATGATAATCGAACTTCTTATTGTATCGTGGGTTTCTGTTGAAAATGTGCATTTTCAGTTCGTCTGCAATGCCGGATTCTCTCGAATAATATGAGCTGTTACCGACTGCACCTCCGTTTATATGAACACGGTGTTCACTCGATGCATTGCCTCCCGGAACATCTCTGTCATTTACAAGACAAACAGATAAACCTTGTCTTGCAGCTGCAATAGCAGTACAAATACCGGCGATTCCCGCACCGATAACGGTAAGATCACATTCCACTATTTTCATTTTCAAATCCTTGCTTTCATCGTAATTCATCTAAGGTAAGAGAATAGCTACCTAAAAATTCATCAATAAAAATATCCGCCTCAGGGCAATTGAGACTTTTTATGGTATCGAGATTTGCGTAGAACGCATTTTTAAATTCGTTGTTACCCATTTTAAGCTCTTCAGCGCATTTTACACAAGCGGATATCTTATCCGCCGCCTTAACGATACGGTGATATTCTTCATCGGGCGAAAGTATTTTGGAGTAATACCCCTGCATATCCTTAGGCAGATAGGAAACAAGACGCTCGTTTGCAAGGTGTTCAATATCCTTATAAGCAGTTTTTATCTGTGCGTTATGATACTTAACAGGAGTGGGCATATCACCGGTGATTATTTCGCTTGCATCGTGATACAGTGCAATAACCGCCGCTTTTTCAGCATTAAAGCTTTTGCCCAGACGCTCGTTACCTATAACACAAAGAGCATTTGCGATAACTGCAACTTCGTATGAATGAACACTTAATGACTCAGGACTTGTATTTCGCATTAGCGCCCAGCGGTTAATAAATTTCATCCTCGAAATGTACGCAAAAAAATGTCCCATATTTAAAAAGTCCTTTCTATGCCGAAAATTTCTTTTGCATTGCTTTCGGTAACATCAAGTACAGTTTTAATACTGATGCTTTTTAACTCTGCTATCTTTTCGGCAATGTGAATTATTTTATCAGAGGTATTGCGTTTGCCACGATGAGGAACAGGTGTCATATATGGTGCATCAGTTTCCAATACAAGCTTTTCAAGCGGAATATCAGCCACTACCTCGCAGGGTATACGAGCATTTTTAAATGTCACAGCACCGCCTATGCCAATGTGCATACCGCACTTGATAAGCTCCCGTGCCATCTCTACGCTACCCGAAAAGCAATGCAGCACACCTCGGGGCTTGTATTTTCTTATAATATCTATCGTGTCGCCGTGAGCCTCACGGTCATGAAACGAGATAGGCATATCCAATTCATTTGCAAGCTGGATCTGATTTTTGACCCATTCAATTTGTGTATGCTTCGGCGAGCCGTCATAATGATAGTCAAGCCCTATCTCACCGATACACACAACCTTTTTGTGCGAAGCCAGACAAGCAAGTTTATCCCTGTCCCACACATTCTTATGTGTTTCATGGGGATAAACGCCGACTGCTGCATAAATAAAATCATATTGATCTGCTAAAGCAATGACCTTTTTACAGCTCTCAAAATCAACTGCGCAGGTGATGATACCGCCAACATAAGCTGCTTTCATTTCATTGATAATCTGCGGAAGGTCGGCACAAAACTGCTCGTCATCATAATGTGCATGTGTATCAAAAATCATTATTCTTACTCCGAAAATTTGTCTTTTAGTTGAGTGAGAAGATTTGCAAGTGCTTTATCATCGGGAGAAATCTGCAAGGCATATGCGCCTTTTGACAGCAGATGCAGATAGTACCTTTCACAGTCGGCTTTGCCGTCGTGCAGAATAAAGTCCTTCAACTGCTGATGCATTATTGCATCTTCAAGTCCGAATTTTAGAGCATAATATATATTTTGTCGAAGTTTTCGTCTTTGCTCTCTTGGCAACGATAATCCTTCGTTGACAACAATTCCCGTAACGGTCTGTCGTGAACGCTGAGAAACGAAGTGTGTTTTTCGCTCGTTTAATTCAAACCCCATATCATTTAAAAAGCATTCAGCTTTTTTGTATACAGTATATAGATTGCAGTTTCCCGAAAATGTGATATCATCACAGTACCGTGTATATGAGATCCCGTGCTTTTCACACCACTTACCCATAGCATCATCAAAATGCTTCATAATAATATTTGATATACAAGGCGAGGTCGGTGCGCCTTGTGTCAGACATTCATTTCTTGTACAAAGTGTTGTCAGCATAGTTCCTATTTGTTTAGGATAATAGCTTGTATTAAACACAGCATTATATATCATTGGAAAACTAATAGAGCCGAAAAAGTCGGTAATATCAAGCTTAAGTATATTCTTCTTATTTGTGTGGGGGAGCGCATTGTCGGCAATACAAGTCTTTTTTCGGTATGCGGTAGCATATTCTGAAATTTCAAAGCGTGATAGTATTCTCTTGTTAATAGTGTTTTGAATAGACTTTAAAGTATCGTCCGGTGCATATACTGTGCGTATACCGCCGTTCTTCTTCGGTATTTCTATTTTGCAGTAATGATCATCGACATTATTAGTAATATGAAAAAGCTGTGAGCGCTTGACCTCAAGAAATGATGACAATTGATAGGTGTCATAGATAAACGGAGTTTTTTTAGTTTCTTTGTAGTATTCAACCATATCGGCGGCTTCTAAAACACCGAACTGTGAGAGAAAATGCATATCCTTTTTTGAAAAGAAAATATCGTTCAGAATTACCGCCTCCTTTTTATACAATAAAACCGACTGCGGTACAAAAAGATCAGAACATAAACGGAGTTGAATTTAAAATCACGAAGTGATTGGTTATTCAACGGAGTGTTGTTCGTCAATGGTGTTTTCGCAGAAAACACGGGCGCAGATATTTGAATTAAAGCGACGACTCGCCGCCCTACCTGATGTTAAAATCAAGATAATCACTGCCGCAGCCGGTTTTAATGTAATTCTATAATGCCTCAAAATGTGTCCTATAAACAGTACATTTGTAAAAAACGAACAGAAATTTTATTTATTGCGTTTGGTGTATCTATTGTAGCATACCATAAGTGTATTTTCAAGTCTTGAATAAGAATATTAGGTGATGTTAAATCCACAAAATGAGATGAGCAGTATGTGTTATCACGCATCACAAGTAGGCGGTATTAATGTTTTGAGCCGCATATTACAAATGAACGCAATCCTTTTTCGTATATTTGACATCAAAATGCAAGAATTCACTTGAAGTAAACTACAAATCAGGTTATAATTTTCAGTAAAAGAGGTGAAGTATTTTGATAAGCCAGCAAATAATTGATATGCTCTCTCCCATTACAGAGGAGGAGTATGAAATACTGAATAATAAAGGTATGATAGACCAGAGTATCTATATGGAAAAAGGCAGCAATATCGTAAACAGCAAAAAGCTGCTTTGTCAAGGCAAGCTTATCAGGATCAGACCTCATACAAGATTTATAGATTTTCCAAAGCACTCGCACGATTACATTGAGGTTGTATATATGTGTAAGGGTAAGACAACGCATATCATCAACGGCAATACTATAATACTCGAAGCGGGTGAACTACTTTTTTTAAACACAAATGCCGTGCAGGAGATAAAGCAAGCAGGTGCAGATGATATAGCGGTCAATTTTATTATTTTGCCGCAGTTTTTTGATAAGGTGCTTGATATGATAGGTGAGGAGGAAACACCGCTTAAAAGCTTTGTTTTAGACTGTCTTTCACGCAAGAATACAGGCAACAGCTATCTGTATTTCAAGGTTGCTGATATACTTCCTGTTCAGAATTTGGTGGAAAATCTGCTTCACACTCTTATATCTGATGTGCCAAACAAGCGCAATGTAAATCAGATCACAATGGGGCTTTTATTCTTACAGCTTATGAATTATACAGACAGGCTTTGTATTGAGCAGCATACCGATGCTTTGCTGCTAAAAGTATTCAGATACATTGAAGAGAATTACAACACAGGCAGTCTTTCGCAGCTTGCTCAAACTCTGCACTATGATCTTTATTGGCTTTCGCGTGAGATAAAACGGCTGACAGGGAAAAACTATACCGAGCTTTTGCAGGAAAAGCGGCTTTCGCAAGCGGCATTTTTACTCAGAACCACCGGAATTAATATAGCTGATATTTCACTTGCTGTGGGATATGAAAATATAAGCTATTTTCATCGACTGTTTTCAAAGAAATACGGCATTTCACCAAGAAAATACCGTATGTGCAAATAAGGACACTTTTTTAAACTAAATCAAGACCTTTAACACCTCTTTTATATTCGGTATAATTAAATCCGGAAAGAGGTGTTTTTTATTGTACCATTTAGCAATAGATATTGGCGCATCAAGCGGAAGGCATATTTTAGGCTCTTTGGTTGATGGAAAGCTGCAGCTTGAAGAGATATACCGCTTTGAGAATAATATTAAAAACGAAAACGGCACGCTTATCTGGGATATTGAAAATTTAGTCAGCGAGGTTATAAGCGGAATAAAAAAGTGTAATGAGCTTTGTAAGATACCTGCAACTGTTGCAATTGATACCTGGGGTGTTGATTATGTGCTTTTAGATGAGGATAAAAAAGAACTTTTCCCTGTAGTATCGTATAGGGATAGCCGGACAGATGCAGCCGAAAAAGAAGTAGCAAGGCTTTTGCCGCAAAGCGTATTATATTCAAAAACAGGAATACAAAAGCAAAATTTCAATACTGTTTATCAGCTTTATTGTGATAAAATTAGCGGAAAACTGGATAATGCAAGGCATTTTTTGATGATACCCGATTATCTTTCGTTTAAACTTACCGGCGTTATCAAAAATGAATATACCAACGCGACCACTACAAATATTGTAAATGCCGTAACCAAAACATGGGATGACGAGATACTGTCAACATTAGGCATACCTAAATACATTTTCAGCGAGCTTTCGTTGCCGTCGACTGAGGTAGGCGATTTTACAAAAGAGCTTCAACACAAAGTCGGTTTTAATGCAAAGGTGGTGCTTTGTCCGTCACACGATACGGCATCTGCTGTTGCCGCCTGTCCCATAGATGATGAAAGTGTGTATATTTCCTCCGGAACATGGAGCCTTATTGGCACGGAGAATACAGCTCCGGTTTTGAGTAAAAAGGCGCTTGCTGCAAATTTTACCAACGAAGGCGGAATAGAATACCGTTACCGTTTTCTTAAAAATATTATGGGAATGTGGATTTTTCAAAATATTCGCCGAAATATAGATAAATCTTTGAACTATGATGAAATGATGAAGCTCGCTAAAAAAAGCTATTTAACTGATACTGTTGATCCAAATCATCCGAGTTTTTCTGCACCGGAAAGCATGATTAATGCGATAAGAAATTATCTTTCGAAGCCTGATATGCCTCTTTCAGATGTGCTTGCAATTGTATATCATTCGCTTGCAAGATCGTACGATATTGCTATCAAAGAGATAGAGCATATCAGCGGCAAGGAGATAAAGACAATACATATTGTAGGCGGCGGCAGTAAGGATGAATATTTAAATCAACTTACCGCATATTACACGGAAAAAAAGGTCTTTGTAGGTCTTACGGAGGCAACTGCGACCGGTAATCTGATTTCACAGATAATGTACAGTAATAGTATGACGCTTGAAGAAGCAAGAGATATAATCAGAAATACATTCGACATAAGAGAGGTAGAATAAATGGGCAGATATCTTGATGCAAAAGAAAAGTATGCAAAATGGGGTGTTGATACCGAGGCCGCAATCGAAAGGCTCAAAAGTGTGCCAATTTCGCTGCATTGCTGGCAGGGTGATGATGTGCGTGGTTTTGACCAAAAGGTAGATTCACTTTCCGGCGGAATTCAGACTACCGGTAATTATCCCGGCAGAGCACGCACTCCCGAAGAATTAATGGCCGATATTGACGTAGTGCTAAAGCTTTGTCCGGGTACTAAAAAGCTTAATCTTCACGCCTGCTATGCCATTTTTGATGATGAAAACGGCGGTTGGGTAGACAGAGATAAAATAGAGCCGAAGCACTTTAAAAAATGGGTGGATTTCTGTAAAGAAAGGGGACTGGGATGCGACTTCAATCCCACGTTCTTTTCTCATCCTAAATGTGATCCGTTGACATTGTCAAGCCCGAATGAAGAAACACGAAGCTTTTGGATCGAACATGGCAAGGCTTGCATCAGAATTTCACAGTATCTTGCCGAAGAGCTAGAACAGCCTTGTATTATGAATATCTGGACGGGTGATGGTTTCAAGGATATACCGGCGGACAGAATGGGACCGAGAATACGCTACAAGGATTCGCTTGATGAAATACTTTCAGAGCCGTTTGATTTCGATAAAGTCAAGCCATGTGTTGAGTCAAAAGTATTCGGTATCGGCGTTGAGGCATATACTGTGGGAAGTGCAGAGTTTTCGCTTTCCTATGCTGCCGCCAACAGCAATAAATGCATTCCGCTTATGGATAACGGTCATTATCATCCGACTGAAGTCGTATCGGATAAGATACCTGCGCTTCTTGCTTTTTTCCCTGAGATCGCACTTCATATAACAAGACCTATCCGTTGGGACAGCGATCATGTTGTATTGCTTGACGATGAAACTAAAGAGATATGTAAAGAGATCGTGCGTTGCGGGGGTCTTGATGGTAGAGTTAAGATAGCACTTGATTATTTTGATGCTTCTATCAACCGCATTGCCGCATGGACCGTGGGACTTCGCAATGTACAAAAGGCACTGCTTATGGCGTTGCTCACGCCGGATACATGTTTCAAAGCCTTGCAGGATAATGATGATTGGACACAGCTTATGATCTTACAGGAGGAACTGAAAACTATGCCGTTTGGCGATGTATGGACAGAATACTGTACACGCTGCGGTGTAGCAAATGACGGTGAATGGTTTGGCGAAGTTCAGAAATACGAAAGAGAAGTTTTGAGTAAAAGAGGAAAATAAATAATGAAGGATATTTTAACTGCTCCATTTGTGGAGGAAATGAAAAAGACTACCGCTAATATGTACCGTCTTGGTTGGGACGAAAGAAACGGCGGCAATATCAGCTATATGCTGGACAAGAATGAGGTGGCAGACTATCTTGATCTTAACAATGTGATTCGTACTATTCCAATCGGATTTGATGCAACAGCGCTGATCGGCAAAATATTTATCGTCACAGGAACAGGTAAGTATTTCAAAAATGTTGAATTTGACCCTGCTAACAATCTTGGCATCATCCGTATTGCTGCTGACGGGACAACTGCCGAACTGCTTTGGGGTTATGAGGATGGCGGTAAATTTACCAGTGAGTTACCGGCGCATCTTATGAGCCATATGGCAAGACTGAAAGTTGATCCTGAAAACCGTGTTGTAATGCATTCACATCCCACAAATACACTCGCTATGAACTATGTTCATCCGCTCAATGACAAGGAATTTACACATACACTTTGGGAGATGTGTACCGAGTGTATCGTCGTTTTTCCTGACGGCATCGGCGTTCTTCCGTGGATGCTTTGCGGCACTAACTCGATAGGTGAGGCGACTGCCAAAAAGATGGAGGAATTCAGACTTGTTGTCTGGGGTATGCACGGAATTTACGGTGCAGGCAAAACAATGGATGAAACCTTTGGACTTATTGAAACGGTTGAAAAAGCAGCTCAGATATATATGCTTACCGCTCATTTGCCGAGAGTGAATACCATAAAAGACAGCGAAATGCAGCAGCTTGCCGAATCCTTTGGCGTTAAGTACAGAAAAGACTTTTTATATTTATGAAATAATCACACTAATTAGATTGCTCAAAACGAGAGTTATGTATGAAAGCAACTGGCATTGTGAGAAGAATAGAGGCTTGTGTTATAATAACGCAAAAGGTTCCCTAAAGCTTTATAACTATTGGGTTTTTGAGTGATCTTTAAGAAAAAATTCGTAAAATCGGCTATTTTCGACTTAAAATGCGAAGTGAGGTCAGTCTTTAACTGCTCTGTTGCAGCTAAAATTAAATATTCAAACTGTCACAAAGCCGGGTGAGCATTCCAACCTCATTCGGCTTTTCTATTATAAACATGAAGAATTTTCTAAAAAAGTATTGCATTTTCGTAGTATGTGTACTATAATGATAATAGAAATTTTAGGAATAACGAATTTTAGTGAACATAAGACGATGGGGGTAATATAAGCGTGATATGTGTAGACAGAAAAGAACTTACACGCAGCGAGATCGTTCGGGTTGCGGCTAACTGTTTTTTGAATGACGGATATACCAAAACGACGGTAAACTCTATGTGTAAAAAACTAAATATGAGTCCCGGCAATATGACTTTTCATTTTCCGACCAAAGAACATATGCTGGCAGAGCTTGTGGATATGCTCTGCAAGTATCAGTGGAAGATGATGGAGGATGAAGCCAAGGACGG
>JAXJVX010000039.1:0-4125 GCA_036308305.1 Acutalibacteraceae bacterium
TCACAGGAGTTGTACTTTATAAGCTGGATGATGCATCAACAACAATCGTTCTTGACGCTTCAAATTTCTCAAAAGATGCTGATGCTGCAACTCGTGTAGCAAATATCATTTATATTGACGCAGGTACAACGGATACCGGTACAGGTACTTATATTGATGAGATCTATTACAAGTATAAGTATGATGTAACTATTGACGGTATTGATGTTGGCGACTTCAATTCAAAGCTCGGTACAGAGTACACATTGCCGCAGAATAGTGCAGATGGCTTTATCGCATATACTGATGGTACTGACGGATATGATGCAGGTACAATCATTACAGTTGATAAGGACTATGACTTCACAACTGTAGCAGTAGGCGAAGTCAAGATGCTCAAGGGCGCAGCAATGCGTTATACAGACGGCACAGGCATCCGTTTCTACACAGATGTTGATACTGATAAGATCAATGCACTTCTTACAGCAGGCTACGAAGTTACAGCCGGAACACTTATCTCACCTGAAGATCTTGTAGGTGGCTATGACCTCAATCACAAGAATTATCAGAGCGGATACATTTCGGCAGTTATGGATGTGACTTATGATCTTGCAGAGGGCTATTATACAGACGATACAACGCCCGATCCTTCCATAGTAGGTTCTATCGTTAAGATCCAGGATTATAACATCGCGCGTAACTTTATCGGCAGAGGCTATGTAACCGTTACTGTAGGCGATATCACAAAGACAGTATATGCTGATTATGCAGATGGTGATGTTGCTAATAATACAAGAAATATTCAGTGGATCGCACAGCGGATACAGAATGATCCTGATGTATATCCGACCCTTGAAGATTTCAAGAAAGAAATAGTTGTTAAGTACGCAAATTACGGACTTGAAACTGCTGAAGAAGCAAAAATTTGATCAACAAAACAAAAAACTCTCCTTGTTATCAGGGAGAGTTTAAATTATTATTTATGTTTTCTTGGCAGTTCATTTATTATAGCGAATACAAGTATCAGCACGCCGCCGACTATCTGCCACAATGTCGGTATCTGCTCTTTTAGCACTATAACTGAAACGATTATTGCAACTAATGGGTCAATATAGCTCAATATTGCCGTTTGCTGCCCTTTTAAATGCTTTATAGCCGATAAATACAGACAGTATGCAAGACCTGTGTGAACAATGCCAACTATCAAAAGATCGACAATTCCAACAGCATTAAGTGAAGTAAGATTAAATCCGCTTGTCAATGCTACATAGGGCAAAAGCACAACAGCTGCTGCCGAAAACTGCACAAATGTGCGCTGTAAACCCGTAACATCGCTGATAAACTTATTGAGTATAATTACAAATGCGTATAATAGTGCTGCACCAAGTCCGAATAGTATTCCGACAAGATCATTTTTACTGTCAGAAGTTCCTGCGCCGATTATCAACGCAACTCCAATCGTTGATAAGCAGAAGCACACTATCTGTTTTATCCGCATCCTTTCACGGAAGATAAAAGGGCATAAAATTGTTACTACTGTCGGCGCAAAGTAGTAGCTTAAAGTCGCCATTGAAATGGTTGTGTTGTTGTACGCTTCAAACAGTAGAATCCAGTTTACGCCTATTGCAATTCCTGATACACAAAGCAGAGGTATTTGCTTTTTTATTTCTGCAAAAATAATTCTATTTTTAGAAAACAAGGCGTAAGGTGTCAGCACTATAACTGCAAGTATTGCTCGATAAAGCGCAAGTTCGCTTGATGCGAGTGGGATATTCCGTACAAATATACTCAATGTACCAAATATCAGCATTGCGGTAATTAGCTTGATAAGCTCTTTATATTTAGCCATATTTGCCTCTTAACATAAATGAAGTGATTGATATAATTATAACTTAAATAGCCACCAAAATCAATTAAAATTAAAAATCGGGACGGAGTACCGTCCCGACTTTTTTAATATGTATGTAGATTATACAGCTTTTTCTTTAGTAACTGCTTTGATAATAAACAATGTAGCAATTGTAATTGCAATTGAGATCGGAAGAACTATCATCCAATTCTGGATAAAGCCTGTGATCACATAGCCTACAAATGAGATAGCTGCAACTGTGATTGAATAGGGAAGCTGTGTTGACACATGATTGATATGATCGCATTGTGCACCTGCTGATGACATGATAGTTGTATCTGAAATAGGTGAGCAATGGTCACCGCAAACTGCACCTGCAAGGCAAGCAGACATGCCGATAATGAGTGTTTCGCTTCCGGCAGGGAAGATAGCGACAACGATCGGGATAAGGATACCGAATGTACCCCATGATGTACCTGTCGAGAATGAGAGGAAACAAGCAACAAGGAAGATGATAGCCGGTAGGAAGTTTGCAAGACCGGCTGCTGCGCCTTCCATCATATTTGCAACAAACACATCTGCCTCCAGAAGACCAGTCATATTTTTGAGCGAGGTTGCAAAGGTGAGTATCAGTATTGCAGGCACCATTGCAATAAAGCCCTTAGGAACGCATTCCATAGCCTCTTTAAAGGTAATAAGACGGCGTGCAACCATGTAGATAATGGTGACGACAACAGCTACAAGACCGCCCCAGGGAAGACCAACCGTTGCATCTGTTGCAGCAAAAGCATCAACGAAGGATGCTCCGTCCAGAATGCCGCCTACATATACAAGTGCGAATACACATAATGCGATAAGCAAAATAATGGGAAGTACAAGGTCAATAACTCTTCCCTTGGGATTTACCACAACATCTTCATCATTGTCAACTCTGGCACCGCTGGTAAAAAGATCGCCTTTTTTAAGTGCGTTGAATTCGTGTGTACGCATCGGGCCGTAATCAAACTTCATAAGTACGATCACAATGATGAACACAAGCGTAAGAAGTGAATAGAAATTGTAGGGAATAGCCTTGATAAAGAGTGAAAGTCCCTGACCCTCTGGTGCAAATTCCGATACTGCCGCTGCCCATGATGAGATAGGTGCTATCATACAAACCGGCGCTGCTGTTGCATCAATCAAATATGCGAGCTTTGAACGTGATATCTGATGCGTGTCTGTTATAGGGCGCATTACTGTGCCGACTGTAAGACAGTTGAAATAGTCATCAATAAAGATCAAAACGCCAAGCACAAAGGTAGCAAGCATTGCGCCGGCACGGGTCTTTATATTTTTTTGCGCCCATCTGCCGAAAGCAGCGCTGCCGCCGGATTTGTTTACAAGCGCAACCAATATGCCCAAAAGCACAAGGAATACAAATATACCTGCCGTGCTTGAAACAGCACCGATGATGCCTTCATTAAGTAGGTTGTCCATTGCTTTGATAGGATGGAAGTTTGCTGATAACAAACCGCCAACTACGATACCTACAAAAAGTGATGAGTATACTTCTTTGGTTATCAGCGCAAGACCAATAGCCACTAACGGCGGAATAAGCGCCATAAATGTTGCAGAATAGCGGCTGGCTGCCTCAGCATCACCATTATTGATGATAACTGACAAAACCGCTATTGCAATAACTGCCATAACACCGAAAACGATGCCGGCAACTGTTCTTCGTTTCATATTTTCCAACTCCTTATTATTTTTTATGACAAACTATGACACGATACTACTATTATATAAAATCAGGAGTTGAATGTCAATTATTTTTTGTGCATAATCATCAAAATTGACTATTTCATCAACTCTTTTTGTAAGATCAAATGTTTCGGAAGTGATGAGTTCACGCTTGCTTAAATTTAACACAAACATTGCTTAACGAGGCATGAAGGCTATGTCGATTTCTGCACACAATAGTCAAACCTGTAAGGCTGCTTCCCTGCGCTGAATAAAATTTGTTCTGCCCGAAGACCTTGATGTTTCAGAAACAACAGATTCTATGTGTAATTGCTGCAGGTTATTGCACATTATATTGATAACGATTTTGAATTCTGCACTGTATCTTTTTTTGTTTTTGACCTTTTCTTGACATAAAAATATGCACCCCAAAAGTGTCTAACTTTTTGGGTGCATATCAATCACTGTCTGCCATTCGATAGTGTATTAAGTTGTTATTATTCCCACTCGCTCCCGAAAACTGTAACTTAAACAATTTTGTATGGGTATTTTTGCACACATTATCGGGAGTGTTCAGA
>JAXJVX010000040.1:0-7959 GCA_036308305.1 Acutalibacteraceae bacterium
GGCCTAACACGCTCGGCGTTTTGTTTGTAAGAACGAACGAGATAGTTTAAGTTAAAAATGGATCTTAAAACTGAAATGTCACACAGAAAACTCTGTGTGACATTTTTCTTTTAGAATATATCATCGGCTGCAGGATCATTGAATTTCTTCGCCCATTTGTCTACCAACGCTTTTCTATCGTCGGTAAGCTTGTTATAAATAGCGGTATCAGCCTTAAATCTGTAAGCAATATAGCCAATAGAACGGCTGTTGTTATGAATATTATTATCGGCATAGTCTGCGTATACGGTCTTGGTATAATCGCCAAACGTGACAGTAATATAACCTCTGCCGATAAACTCTGTATTGATATTTGTATCCTTGATATCAACGATAGAGCCTACGACTCCTTTGAATCCGGTTTCATCTTCAAAATATTCCTCCGAATCAAATATAAGCTTTGTCCATACAATATTTCCGTCGGAATCGGTAGCTGATACATCAAAATTCAGATCATATGTTCCGAGTCTGCCTGCATGAGCAATAAGCGTTCCTGTCTCAACAGTTGCACCCATTTTCTTGAGTGATGTGATTTTTTCAGTGTCAACTGCGGTATAAAATCTGATTCCGGCTTTTTCGTTAAGCCTTATTGAAGCGCCGTACTCCATAGTCACAGATCCGACCGAAACCGTTGTAAACGAAATGTCTTCATTCACTCTTACATATGCACCCTCATCATAATAATTTGTGCCATCGTTGTATGCTACAAAGCCGGAATCGGTCGATTTCGGCAGCTCAAAACGCTTTCCGGAGGCAACGGTCTTATATATCTCACCATCAATTGTTACATTATAATATTTGGTATTTTCTTTTGAAGTCAGCTCAGATATTTTTGCTACATATTTAGGATACTTCCATGCGATCTTGCCATCTTCATCATAATATGTGCAGGAATAATCGCCGTGATCATCCCAGATGATAGCCTTGAGATTATTTTCTTCAAACAAAGTGAATGCCAGTTCCGCCCATTGCTCACGATAGTCATCGTCGTACCATCTCGGCATTCCTATTTCACCTATCACGCAGGGGATGCCATTATCTATAAATCTACTGTTACAACGCTGGATTATTGCTGTATAATGGCTCTCTGTCAGACTTTCGATATACCAGTGGATAGAACCGATAATATGATTGTCCTCCTCAACGCTAGGCAACCACATAGCCCCTACTTGACGGGCATCTCTCTGTCCGCCGTAGCTCTGTATCATAAGATATCTCTTATCGTTGTTGCCGCCGCTGTTTCGTACAGTATTATAGAAAGCCTTGTTCATATTATTAAGAATGGTGTAGTAATTGGTGTCTTGACCGTACCAATCAGCACTACCATCAGCGGCAATCGCACGAATCTCGTTAAAGGACTCGAAAATAAGCTTTTCATCATAATTCTTAAATCGCTCTGCGATCTGCGACCATACCTTATCTACAACATACTCAACCTTACTTAAATATGTGTTGCTTGAATGGGGATTGAAATAATAATCGGAATCGTGGTGCGTATTGATTATGATATACTCAAAACCGGCAGTATAGCACATATCAACAACTTCTTCGATCCTGTCCATATACTCTTTATCAATAGCAAAATCGTTATCAGGATCGATAAATGCGTTCCAAGTTATCGGGATACGGATGGTATTGAAATGCTCTGCTACAAGATCAAATGTATTCTGTTTGATAAATCCGCTGTGTCTCCAAAGGCTCTCGCTCTGTGCGACCGTAATATCGCCGTAGCTATAGCTCTTACTGTGTGCATCAAGTGTGTTGCCAAGGTTCCATCCTGCGGTCATACCGTCAACATAATCAAGCGCACTGCGCACAAAATTAGTTTCCTCTCGTGAGATAACAGTTGTGCCGTCAAACGCATTTTCATGCACCGAAACGATATCATTAATAGTCACGGCAAGAAGCTTCGGACAGTCTGTGAATGAATATGCCGCTATTGTTCTCAAAGCGTTTTCAAATTTTACACTTGAAAGATTTGAGCAGCTGTTAAATGCATACTCATTGATGTTTCTAACATTGCCTTCAAAGGTTAAGGAGGTGATAGCCGTGTTACCCTTGAAAGCACCTTCACTGATATTATGAACCACATAATCATCTATCTTTGCGGGAATAGTGATCACTGTATCACTTCCGCTATATCCGTAGATAGTTGCGATCTCATTGATAATATAATACTTAAACTTGCTTGTTGTAGTGGGATAATTGATAAATCCGTTTGAATTCACATATGTGTAGGAGTAGTTATCTCTGTCAATATAAGCGTTATCGGACAGATCTGCCACAAAATCGCAGTTATAAAATGCATTATCACCGATGGAGGTGATGTTGTCACCGAAATAGAGCAACTCAATCTCGGAACAGTTATAGAATGCCGACTTGCCGATGGTAAGAAGCGCATCACTTACGCTGACAGATGTAAGCGCACTACACCCGATTAAAGCACTTTCTCCTATATCTGTCACACCGTTCATTGTAACAGATATAACCGAAGTACAGTTTTTTAGCGCAGCCTCTCCTACAGATGTAATGGTATCCGGTAAAATCAAACTCGTGATAACAGTATTATTTTCAAAGCAGCCGTCTGCAAGTTCAACTACAGTTGCGCCGTCAATAGTCGAAGGAACTGTTAACCTTTCACTTGTTCCCGTATATCCGATTATTCTGACGGTATTTGTTTCATCAAAGTCAAAATAATATACAAGTCCTTCATCGGTAACATCAACATAGTCAATGCTGTTTTTGGTAGCATATGATTTACAGTAATCACTATTGATATTGATATAAAGCGAAGTACAGCCGCTAAAAGCGGTATCCGAAATAGATGCTATATTAGCAGGAAGCGTAACATCCGTGAGTTTTTCGCAGTTTTGGAATGCGCTGTCAGCAATTGCAGTAACACCGCTTCCAAAGATAACGGAAGAAAGGTTTGGATCATCCTTAAATGCCCCTGCTTCAATTGTTGTGACAGTATCGGGAATGGTTACAGTCCTGAGCGTGAGTGTACCCGCAAGTGCTCCTTCTCTGATAGTTGTAACAGGACAACCATTGTATTCAGAAAGTATTTCAACATCCTCAAGGCGCAGATCATAACCAATAACGGATGCCGTCTTGCCGTCACTATTAACCTCATAAAGCACTTCGCCGAGATTTTCCTGAATAACGTGCAGCTCGTCGATATAAGCATTAGTCAAGATACTCCGTCTGACAAGAGATATAGCCTTAACACCGCTCAAATCACCGTTTGAAACAATATCCTTATAATAAATAGTTACCCAATCACCATCAGTTGCAGGCACATCAGCTATATAGTAGCCGCTGCTGTGATAAAGACGCAGCCAACCCTGACCGCCCTTATACCAGAAACGCAGACCGTCACCGCTGAGTTTACCGGCAGTTCCCGACCAGATATAGTTTGAATCATCACTGTAAAGGTTTCCACGGGTTCCTCTTGAATTGAGGTTGAATGCATTTCCGTCACCTACATAGCCTGCAATATTGGTGCTTTGATAAAATCTGTAATCAGCGCTGCAAATATAGGAATCGTAGGTATGTATAACAGTTTTTACTTCATGGTCCTTTATTTCGGGATAATCCTTAATAACAAAATTTGATGAAGGCTCTGCTTTTACCTGTGTATCAGTCTTTTTAAACGAAAAATAATCGATATAAACAGCCGCTGTTTTTTGCGGAACACGGGTAAGCTTTAACACAGAAGCGCCGTCGGCATAATCCTTGGTTATCTTAATGGTGCCAATTGGAACGGTCGTATTGTGCTTATAGCTTGCATAGGTCGCATCAGAAAACGAAACATCCATAAGCTGACGCAGGTTATTTACTGAAATATTAAACTTGGATGTAGTTGTAGTTGCATAAATTGCTGCATACACCTCATACTCGCCAACCTCAAGTTCGGGAAGTGTGAATGTTACAAAGCTATAGCTTGAATCATTATTAGATGCTACGGCATAAACATAGGTGCGGTTTTTATCTGCACTCGTTATAATATCAGCAGATCCGGTAGAAGCGGCAGGGTTTAGATCCTCCGCCTGCAAAATGAGCTCATCCTTAGGGAATTCATAGACCGTAATAGGCGAAAGCTTGAAATCAACATTCTTTATACTGCTGCCGGATATCGTTACATTGACGGTGGTGAGCAAGTCTATCATTTCATCAGTCAGATCACTTACATCAAGCAGATAGATATCAGATGTGCCTGCACCATAGCTGTAATTTGATATTGTTTTATCGATACCGTTAAACGTCAGAGTTATTTTTGCATAAGTATCTTCGCCGGAGCTGTTAAAGCAACTTATATTATCACATTTTATCTGCAAATAGCCACTGCCTTCATTTGCAACAGCTACTGCCTTTTTAAACTGATCAATATCCGCATTGTATGTAATATTAACAGGTGTGTTTGATGTTGTCGCACCATATGTAGATGCAAGCTCAACAGAACCGTCATCATAATAATCGGCAACGGTAGCCGAGTGTCTGTCCACCCTTGCAATTGAAAACTTGAACGCCTGACTGTCATTATCATATGTATCTGCCGGCGTGATCTTTGGAGTAAAGGTATAGAACTCATCAATATACAGCACAGAGCCTGCAGACCATGTCATAAAATTGACCTTATAAGTCGCTGTGCTTGAAATATTTGTTCGGATATCCGAATTCATATCGGTTTTAAAGGTAAAGTTTTCACACTTGCCGTAATAATAATATGTGATCCATGTGCCCTCACTGCAAGCAGGCAAGGTCGCTTCTGCGATAATTCCGGTTGTGGCAGAGTTACGAATACGCATTATATGTGAGCTGTCTGATTTATACCAGAACATAAAGCCGACACCGTTGAGCGAAACTTCTTTTAATGCAGTCTTTTCATTACTTGCTGCGATTGAAACCATTTTTAGAGATGCCTCATCGTAATAGGTACCCTCCTCAGTAGAAAGAGTACCCGAGCCCGTACCCACGGAGGTATCATATGTTTCATATACAGATTTAACTTCGTAATCCTTTGGCAAAGGATAATTCTTTGCTGCAAGCTCTTCTGAAGACAAAACAGTTTCGGCTGATACTGTCATTCCGAATGAGCAGGCAACAGATGGTATTACAATACACAAAGATAAAATAATTGCAAGAATTTTTCTCATAAATCAATCACCCAAGACAATAATTTTCATATATTGTAGCATATTTTTTAGATAAATTCAACAAATAAATTTATCAATGTTGCTTTATTTCAATTATAATACTTTGCAAAAAATCGGATGATGAGTTTTAGCTTGTATTTATATAAAAAAATCCTTACGACTTTGCAAATCGTAAGGATTTTTTTATTACCAATCTTTTTTATCTGATGTCCATGGGTCATTATTTGCAGTTGTGGAAATTTCACCGCTTGCAGATATAACGTCAAGTGTTGTAAAATCAGCTATCTCGATTTCAGGTTTGATATAATTCATTGCAAATTCTCCTTTCTGTAATCATATATCAACGGTATTACAACAACAGCATACAATATTTCATATACTGCCTGATATATTTTTACCGCTATATGTCTTTCTGTATTGAAACGGGGTTAGACCCGTCGTTTTTTTAATATATCTTGAAAAATTACTGCTTGATGAGAATCCTACCTCAAGTGCGATTTGAGATGCGCTCAAATTAGTATCGCAAAGCAGAGCTTTAGCTATTGAGCCACGGTATTCAAGCAGATATTCGATAACACCGTAGCCTGTAACACGTTTGAACAAATGCGAAAGGTAGCTTTTGCTCATATTATTTTCCTTTGCAAGCCGATCAAGCGTGTAAGGATAACTGTAATTGGTCTCCATCTGCTTTTGTATCTTTTCCACGATATTATTGTTTGTTATCGGAGCGCTTGGGAAAAAACTGCTGTCATATCTGTATAATTCGATAAAAATAAGATAAAGCATAGACTTTTCATATTCATATGAATACGGCATATCCGATGGTTGTTCAATTATCTGCTTGAGCATATATTCAATTTTGCGGGCAATCGGCGATACATCAAGCACATATTTAAACGTGTTCGTGCGCATTGTGAACACAGAGCAAAGTGTATTGCTCTTTATGACCGACTTAAACAGTAAAGGCGATAACTTAACGCAATATATTTCACAATTGTTACTTACAGTCCTGATTGAATGAGTTTCAAGATCGTCGATGAATATCATTGAATTATTTTTCATAGTATATGTTTTGTCGCAACAGGTCATAATGACTTCGCCGCTTTTTACAAAAAATATCTCGTAACAATTATTACGGTGACTCGGAGCATTTGCAAGGGTGGAAGTATAATATCCCTCTTGCACAATCTTTTGGTCCATTAATGCACTTCCTTTAAATATGAATATATCATAGCAGCATATCCCCCCAATGGCTCTCCCTTGCATCAGCAAGAGAAAGCCAAAGCATAGGAGGAGATGAACTTTATTTACTTTCTGTTACTCGTTCGCAAAAAACAAAGTATCTTTGATAATTCTGAGGATACGGATGGCAGGAAAACAGCGTTATCATATCCTTGTTCCGGCGGATCACTATCTGCGATACATCTGCAGGATCGGAAACAACAGTTGAAACTACTTCGTATGCAAGCGTTTCCCACGGATTTTCAATATATACCTTGTCACCCGGCTCAAGCTTGTTTATATAACGGAATTTTGTTCCGGTAACACTGCCTCTGTGCCCTGCAATTACACAATTGGTAGATACTCCGCCTATCGGTGCAGAGGTAGAACCGAGAACGGTAGCTCCGTCTGCCATATTCTTTTTACTTGCACCGAGATACAAGGGTAGCTTTTGATCCAGCTTCGGTATATCTATCACGCCGATAATATTATCTTCAAATCCATATTTAGCAATATCAACACCGAATTCCTCAAAATCATCGGAGCAGGATATCTCCTGACCGTTATTTATCAGGCTTTTGTTGTATTCGGTCAATTCATTATAAAGGCTGTTAAGCAAATCTTTTTCGCTGCTGTTATTAGACTCTTTTACTTGCTCAACATACTGCTCAAATGCGGATATTTCTTGATTCATCTGTACAGCCTTAAAATTGCTCATCACAAACGGATAAATAGCTGTAATAAATCCTGCCGCAAAAAGAGCAATGCCAAAAATTAATCGGAGTGAAATTCTGCGTTTACTCTTCACGACCATCCTCCGATGGTTTCTTTTTCTTCTTTTTCTTGCCGGGAAGCAGAATAAGGATGACAATGAAGATACCCAAAAGCAATATCAATGCAATTGCGGCATAATTACTGTCATATCCGGAATTGCTCTGTTCGAGCGTATCCGGCAATACAACGGCTGCGCTGTCGTTAGTTTCGGCAGTTGTTTCGCCGCTTTGCACGGTAGCAGGCTCTTCGTCGGGAGCAGGCGTTTCAACACCTACACGGGTGCCGCGGACTAAAAGGCGGTGAGTGTTGATACCGTACGGAGTGCAGGTTACAAGCGTGATAAGATCCCTGCCTGCAACTTTTTCAAGTTTTTCTGTGTCTGTGGGTAAAACAACATTGATCTCATCTACCTCATAAACAAGAACTGTGTCGAGCAAATGTATCTTTATTGTGTCGCCGAGCTTCACCTTGTCAAGTTCATCAAATATCCGCACACGGGTAAGACCTGTGTGACCGGTGATAACGCAATGAGTTCCGATGCCGCCGACGGGGAGTGATGAGGTTTCAAGATGACCCAGCGCAAAATCAAGCACATTTTTTGATGTACCGTGATAAACCGGCAGTTTGACATTTATCGACTCAACTTCGAGAACACACATCGTTTCGCCGAAATTAAGTACATTGTAATATCCGTCAGTACTGCCGCTTTGGTTGTATTCCTGCGCTTTTTTAAGGATATCCTCTTTGTCAGTTTCCGAAAGCTCAGCAA
>JAXJVX010000041.1:0-3275 GCA_036308305.1 Acutalibacteraceae bacterium
CGATAAAGCAAAATCTGTTCTGGGCGTTTGTTTACAATGCGATATGTATTCCGGTAGCGGCAGGTGCTTTAATTTGGGCGGGATTGACGCTTAATCCTATGCTCGGCGCCGCGGCAATGAGCCTCTCCAGCTTTTGCGTGGTTACCAACGCACTTAGACTGAATTTATGCGATATACACTCTGCAAAAAGAGATAAGAAAATAAAGCAAATCAGAAAAGAGGAAACGAACATGAAAAAAACTATAAAAATTGAAGGAATGATGTGCCCTCACTGTGAAGCGAGAGTTAAGAAGGTTCTTGAAGATATTGAGGGAGTGACGGAGGCAGTTGTCAGCCATACGGAAGGAACTGCCGTAGTATCAATGGAGAATCCTGTTGCGGACGATGTCCTTGCAAAGGTGATTACCGATAATGGGTACAAGGTGATTGACGTAAAATAAGTAACGCTTGTTTGCGGGCATAGAAAAGGCAAAAGTATATGAAATATGAATGTGAAAACATAGAAAATGATTCCATAATCGAAAAAAACACTATGTGATGACCGATATGTGACCGATGAGTACGAGGTGTTTCCCGGAATATCCATCATGTATTATACTTCCCATACGCAGAACGGAATTCTATGTGGAAGTAAAAAGGAAAATCAGGATGTTTTTGAGATTTTCCATTGTCGTGAAGGCCGAATGGAGTGTAGTGTTGGAACGGAATACTGTTATATCACTCCGGGAGATTTGTTTATAGTCAAGGATGAAAGCCTGACAAGCTCTCTGTACTTTCCTCTGCGCCATTATCATGGGATTACCATTCGCATTGATACAAAAGCGGCACCGAAATGTCTGTCCTGTTTTCTGCGGGATGTGGCGGTTCAGCCGCAGGCAATCAAGGAACGGTTTTGCGACAAGCAGCCCTACTTTATTGCCCGTTCCAATCCTTCTTTTGAGCATATTTTCTCCGAGTTATATGCTGTGCCCGAAAAAATTCGTCAGGGATACTCCAAAATCAAGATATTGGAGATCATGCTGTTTTTAAGTGTATTTGAAGCGGAGGATATTGCGGAGAATCGAGTCGTGTCGCCGGCGCAGGCAACTCTTGCTAAAGAGGTTGCGGCATATCTTACCGAGAATATGTATGAAAAGATTACGCTGGACCGTCTTGCAGGCAGGTTTCACGTCTCTGCATCAGCCATTAAAACATCCTTTAAAGCGGTGTACGGCGTATCGTTTTACTCCTATATCAAGACGCAGAAAATGGAATCGGCGCATATATGCTTGAATACACCGACAAGACTGTTTTGGATATTGCCAATGAACACGGCTATGATAATTCCAGTAAATTTGCCGTTGCATTCCGTTCGGTGAAAGGAATTGCACCGGCTGAATACAGAATTCAAAATTCGAAACTGTAAAATCGGGAGGACAGTGTGGAAAACTATATCATTATCGGCGTCATTGCCGTGATCGTTGTGATCGGGGCTATATATACCATTAAGCATTTTAAGGGCGAAGGCGGTTGCTGTGGAGGCGGAAGCTATAAGCCTCGAAAGAAAAAACTTTCCAAGGTACTCTATCAAAAAAACTTCAAAGTGGATGGAATGCATTGTGACCACTGCAAAAACCGTGTAGAAGAAGTGGTAAATGACATTCAGGGTGTTGCCGGAAAGGTCGACTTGAAAAAAGGAGAACTGACGGTCTCTTATGCCGAGGATGTGACAGATGATATCATCAAGGCAAAGATCACAAGAGTCGGATATACTGTAATAGAATAATTGTCTGTTTGGAGCCTTATTCAGTCTGTTTGGAGTGGATAAGGTTTCTTTCTTGGGATACAATAATTAATGTTCAAAGGACTTCGGTCCTTAAAAAATCGCACATCAGTTAGCGGTTGCTAACTGTAAAAAGGAAGTGATGGCGTGAGTGTAGTTATTGTGGGCGGAAATGAATGTATGATTCGCCAATATATCAATCTCTGCGGAGAATACAAATGTAAAGCGAAGGTTTACCCCAAGATGACAAGCGGGTTAAAGAATATGGGGTCACCTGATCTGCTCGTTTTGTTTACGAATACGGTATCGCACAAGATGGTTCGCTGTGCTTTAAGTGACGTGAGGGATCATACCAGGGTTGCACGTTCGCACAGCAGCTCCATGTCAGCACTCAGGAATATTCTTGAGGAGCATACTTCATAAGGGGGGATAAACGTGTCTGAGGAATTATTGGTAAGGCATTGTTCGCCAACCCTTGCCGGGATGAAGACCGGAAATTTGTTTGCCTGCTCCTTTTCCGATGAATATGAGTTGAAAGAATGTGTTCGGTGTTGGAACCGAACATTGACCAAGAAGGGTTTACGCGTGCTTCCTTTACGGTTCCAAAACGGTCGAGCATTGATCTATGTATACCGTCCCGCAAGACTGTCTGTTGATTTGCGGCACGACACCGCAGAACGACTTTTACATGAGAGAGGTTATTGCACCGAAACTTCTGAACGATGTGTGGTGCATCTTATCGAGCGGCTGTGTGAATACGAGGAATTTCCCCACGAGATCGGTCTCTTTCTCGGATATCCACCAGCGGACGTTCACGGCTTCATTGAGAATAAAGCTGATGGCTGTAAGTGCGTCGGCTGTTGGAAGGTGTACGGCGATGCGGAAGCGGCACAGAAAACCTTTGCAAAATATACCGTAAAGATTTCGCTTCTTGCAAAAGACGGATATAAATTCGGCAAAACTGTTACCGCCAAAATTAACGGAAAAACCGCGTCGGTAGAAACCTTTGACGACGGTAGTATCAATGTTTCGCTAAAACTTACCGCAAGTAGTAAAGACCATACCCACACAGCAGGCTCGACCTGGCAATTTGATGATATGGAGCATTGGAAAATCTGTTCCTATAAAGATTGCGGCACTCTTGTAGGTAAAAAGCAAATGCACTCTAACTCCGATCCGGACGGCAAGTGCGACATTTGCGGTTATCAGCTTCCCATCGAGGTTCCTGAAGGAACGACCGCATCCGGAACAAATGCCGTTTCCTCAAAAAATTCCTCTGATGAAACAAGCGACCCTAACGAAAGCACAATCGGTTCGTCAGATGTAACTTCCAAGCAAGATAAAGACAAAAACAACGAAAATAAACAAGATAATGAAAAAAACGGCCCACGTATTTGGATGTTACTTTTAATCTTACCGGCAGCAGCGCTTGTCCTGGCGGCAGGTGGAATTGTCTTGGTCATTTTGTTGAAGAAGAAAAAATAAACTAAGTAATAATTTTTTTCATTTCACA
>JAXJVX010000042.1:0-1811 GCA_036308305.1 Acutalibacteraceae bacterium
TTCGTGCTGTGCAGTAAGCTTGCCGATATGGGACCAAAGAAGGTCGTAATATCCGGTCTTGAGCGTGGCGACAGTCTTGAAAACTTTGTTTTTGAAAAAGGAAAAGATGCCGAAGTTATTATGGAACATAAGGTCGGACCGTTCCGCTCCGGTACGGGAGACGTATTTTCCTCCATTATCGCAGCCGATGCGGTAAAGGGAAAGGAATTCGGCGATTCGATACGCCATGCGTCCTCTTTCATTGCAAAGGTTTTGCGCCGCACGGTGGAGCTTGATTTGCCGAAGACGGATGGCATTTGCTTTGAAGAATTCTTAACGGAGATCTGATTGGGGGAATTATGAAAAACAATAAAATTAGACTGATGTGCTTTGCCGGGATATTTACAGCAATCGTATTTGTTTTTACCGCTTATCTTCATATCCCAAGCCACACGGGATATACCCACGTCGGCGACGGCTTTATCTATCTCGCCGCCTGCTTGCTTCCTCTGCCTTATGCTATGTTCGTAGGAGCTGCAGGAGCACTTCTTGCCGATTGCTTGACCGGCTTTGCAATCTGGGCGCCCGGCTCGATCATTATCAAAACGGCTGCGGTCCTTGTGTTTTCGAGAAAGAGCAAAAATATAATCTGCTTGCGTAACATCCTCGCATTGATTCCTGCTTGGGCTTTCTGTATCGGAGGATATTATCTGTATGAAGCAATGATAACCGGCAATTTCGTTGCGCCTCTTGCGGGAATTCCCGGATACATAACACAGTCTGCATTAAGCACTGCACTCTTTATCATCGGCGGTATCGCAATGGATAGATTAAACGTCAGAGCAAAATTAAACGGGGGTGGCTCACTATGATGACAATTACTTATCCCGTATATAACGGTATTTACGTAAATATGACAAATCGCTGTCCCTGTGCTTGCACATTTTGTTTGCGGCATCTCAGCGATCACGTGGAGGGATCGGATTCTCTTTGGCTCGACAGGGAACCTACTGTAAAAGAGGTTTGTGATAGCATTGATACGTGGGATCTGACCAAGTATAGCGAAATCGTTTTCTGCGGATACGGTGAGCCTACGGAGCGTCTTAACGATCTGCTTGAGGTAGCGAAGTATATCAGATCAAAAAGCGATATCAAGATCCGTATCAATACCAACGGACTTGCCGATTTGATTTGGAAGGAATCAACAGCGCCGAAGCTTGAAGGTCTTGTTGATACGGTTTCCGTTAGCTTAAATGCAACCAATAAGGAAGAGTATTTGAAGGTGGTTCGTCCTAAGTTCGGTATTGAGTCTTATGATGCGATGCTGAAATTTACAAAGGAATGCACAAAGTACGTTCCCAATGTTGTTATGACTGTCGTTGACGTTGTTACCTCAAAGGAAGAGCAGGAGCTTTGCAGAACAATCTGTGAATCCGTCGGGGCAACGCTTCGTATTCGTCCTTATATTGAATCTTAAGCTGAAATTTTCAAAAAAGGTATTAATAAACTCATTGATAAATAAAAATTTGACAAAGGAGATTTGGAATATGAAAAAATATGTGTGCATTGCAATAAAGAGTTTGATGAGGAAACAAAAAAGTGTTCCGAGTGCGGTAAAAGATTAAAAGTTGGGCTTACAAAAGAAGAGCAGGAAGAATTAAAAAAACAGAATGATGATATGGTAGCCATCAATACTATGATGCCAATGTAATTGACAAATAGAAATTTGGTGAAAAGGGGCAAGATTTAAATACACCTTGCCCCTTTTCATTGTCTGATGGCCTTCAGATATTGAAGGAGGATGTGGACGCTGCCAATGCAGCCTACTGCAA
>JAXJVX010000043.1:0-2145 GCA_036308305.1 Acutalibacteraceae bacterium
GCTATCATAGCATATGTACCGCCGGAGCTTAAACCGTTGATTAAAGTTTCAATAATCTCCATAAATTTTTCCTATATCTAAAATCGACTTTGCCGGCGAAGATTTTCTGCGCCGGCAAAGATCAGTTTAATTCAATTCAGCTAATTATTTACTAGCTTCCTTCATTACATATTTAACAGCGTCTTTTGATACATAACCGTTGTCTTCCCAAGTGATGTCAGTACCGGTTACACCTGAATATGTAAAGTCGCCTGTGAACTCTGCTTTAAGGATATCGCAAAGATCTGAAGCAGAAATTGTAACGTCGATTTCCTTGCCGCCTTCAATAGCTGATTTCATTGCATTGTAGATAGCATATACACAGTCATAAGCTGATGCGCCAAACTGATTGAGAGTATCTACGCCGAATTTCTCTTTATACTTAGTGATGAATTCGCCTGCATCACCGTCGGTTGCGTTTGAGTTAAAGTGTGAAAGCATTGAAACTTCCTGCGGAATAGTAGAAAGATCAAGCTGACCTGCAAGACCATCAAAACCGTCACAACCGTAGTAGATAGCATCAGCAGCGATAGTAGCCTTAGCCTGTGTCATAAATACAGAAGCAGGCTGATAGTAGATAGGCATAAAGATAAATGAGCAATCCTTAAGTGAACTGATCTGTGCAGAGAAGTCTGTTGTGTTAGCATCTGTAAATACTGTTTCAACTACCTCGATCGAAGAATTAAGGTTTTCCTTAAACTTTTTGTAGATACCGTTTGAATACGGATCGTCTGATTTGTAGAATACACCGATCTTAGTAAGACCTAATGTATTTACATATCCTGCAGCCGCAGCACCCTGGTTGCTGTCAGCAAAGCACATCTGAAAACCGTTGTCATTCTTCGGAATATCATCGCCTGAAGCTGAAGGAGTGATGAAGAATACGTTGTCTTCAACTGAAAGGTTTGAAAATTCAAGACCGGGAGCTGTTGTAACAGTACCGAGTGAAACCTGCATGCCCTGCTCAAGCATTGAAGAATAGTTTGTTGCAACCTTTGTTGCATCATGGGTGTCATCGGTAGCGATGAGCTTAAATTTAACACCATTGAGACCGCCAGCTTCGTTGATCTCGTCAACAGCCATCTGTGCGGAATTCTGTACAGCAACACCGTAAACTGCTGCACCGCCGGTAAGCGGACCTGAAACGCCGATTACAAACTCTGTGTTGTTTGCTGTGTAGTTTTTCTCACCGCATCCTGCAAGGCAACCGAGTGCCATGAGCACGGAAAGAACAAGTGCCATGATTTTTAGTGATTTTTTCATTACTGTTTCCTCCGAATTCTTTTAGTTAGTTATTTAAAACAACTATAGAATAAATATACCGCTTTTGCAGCGATTTGTCAATAAAAAATACAAAAAACACGCTGTTTTCGTTAATGAATCATTAAAATTACATTAAATAAAGCAATATAAGAATATCAATAGATAATTTATATTGACAAAAAATATTATCTGATTTATAATATTTTTCGGTTTTAATTTATCTGCGTAGTTCAGCAGGATAGAGCGTTCGCCTCCTAGGTCTTGCTCCATCCGCGTGATAACCGGGGGAACGTACGAAAACGCAAGAAAAACGCCGATTTTGCGACTTTGCTTTGGCACTTACGGAGATTTGGTACCCTATTCGGTACCCTGCGACCGCTTTTCGGTCAAATGTAAGCCAGAGGCCATAAAAGGCCATTTTACCTTAATTTCATAATATGCCCCCTTAGTTAAATGGATATAATAAATCCCTCCTAAGTGGGTGTTTTAACGCTCGCCTTTGCAAAAAGGCAAATGGTAATCTGTTTGAATTGTATCGTATATGCGTTTGTAGCTCAGCAGGATAGAGCGTCCGCCTCCTAAGCGGAAGGTCGGGGATTCGAATTCCTTCAAGCGCGCCAAAAAGTACCGAAAACACTACGTTTTCGGTACTTTCACTTTTCTTTGCTCGCTCATTTCTTGAGTGAGCTTTCTTGTTTTGGGGACACCAAAATAAGTTCGTACTCCTACCATATCCCGATTAGCAAGAAATTAGCAGAAAATCGCCATTTTGCTAATCGCCTGCTAATCGAAATTTTAGCAAAATTCTGCTAATTCGCACAGGCGTATGTCCCATCCATAGAC
>JAXJVX010000044.1:0-3354 GCA_036308305.1 Acutalibacteraceae bacterium
CAATGTGATATTAACGGTGATTTGTTTTGTTGTTCCGTTTTGGTTGTTCGGCAAGATATGCATAGGGAAAAAAGCACACGAATATATGCCATTCGCTTTTCCAAAGATGAACAAGGTTACTTTTATGTGTGTTGCGTTTGGTATCGGAGCTTCTATGGCGTCCAACTTCATTTCAAACTTTGTTGCGATCTTTATGGAAACATTTTTAGGACTTGTTCCGGAACAGCCGGAGCTTGGAGGTGCTATTGATAATCCGGAGGTTTTAGGTATCGCACTTTTATGTACCGCTGCGGCACCTGCATTTATTGAGGAATTTGCTTTCCGTGGTGTTGCTTTAAGCATCCTTCGAAAATTCGGCGATATGCCTGCGATAATTATATCTGCACTGCTTTTTGGAATTATGCACGGCAATTTTGTTCAGATTCCATTTGCATTTGGAGTAGGTCTGGCACTTGGTCTTATTACTGTAATGACAGATTCTATCTGGCCTGCGGTAGCAGTTCATTTTGCAAATAACGCAATAGCGGTAATTTTTGAGTATTTTAGTTATATGCCGTTTGGCAGCATTATTACCACTATGATATTCTACGGACTTATTGCTCTCGGTATCATCATGTTTATAAAACTCTTCAAATCAGGTGCATTTAAGCGTATCAGCAAAGCTCCGTCTACCATGGGTGCATTTGAGCGTGCGGTTCGTATGATGCTTTCGCCTACTGTGATAATTGCAGTGATTATGTTTATTTTTACTGCAGTGCAGTATGTTTCAGCGGCATAGCATATGATAGATTACAGTATCTATATGCGCCGTGCTATTGAACTTGGCAAAGCAGCCGCAAGCTGCGGTGAAGTGCCGGTAGGTGCAGTTATTATAAGAAATGGTGAGATAATAGGTGAGGGCTATAATAGGCGTGAAAGCCTGATGAGTGCACTTGCTCACGCAGAGATAGAAGCGATCGACGCTGCGTGTAAGGCAATTGGCAGCTGGAGGCTTAATGGTTGTGAGCTTATTGTCACATTAGAGCCATGCCCGATGTGTTCAGGGGCTATTATCAATGCACGGCTTGATAAAGTTATTTACGGTGCGAGAGATGATAAGGCAGGCTCTGTTCGCTCTGTTATATCTATGTTTGATCTACCGTATAATCACCGACCTCGTGTACAAGGCGGTGTTTTGGAGGAGGAGTGTGCATCGCTTCTATCCTCGTTTTTTGAAGATTTAAGAAAATAATATTTTAAGAGGTTATATAAATGAAATTAGGTATTGTAGGACTTCCGAATGTAGGAAAATCAACACTTTTTAATGCAATCACAAATGCAGGTGCAGGCGCCGCAAACTTTCCGTTCTGCACCATTGAACCGAATGTGGGAATGGTAACTGTTCCGGACGAGCGTCTTGATAAGCTTGCTGAGATGTATGATCCTGACAAGTACACTCCGGCAGTTATAGAATTTGTTGATATTGCAGGCCTTGTAAAAGGAGCATCAAAGGGTGAGGGACTTGGCAACAAATTTCTATCTCATATCCGTGAGGTAGATGCCATCGTTCATGTAGTGCGTTGTTTTGAGAATGATGATATCATCCATGTTGAAGGAAATGTAGATCCTGCCCGTGATATTGAAACAATAAATCTTGAACTTATTTTCTCGGATATTGAGATGGTACAGCGACGTCGAGAAAAGTCGGCAAAGCTTGCAAAGGGCGATAAATCGTTGCTCGCTGAAGTGGATTTTCTTGACCGTCTTATCGAGCATCTTACAGAAGGAAAACCTGCCCGTTCAATTGAGCGTAACGATGATGAGGATAAAGTTATGTCAACTATTGCGTTGCTTTCATCAAAGCCGGTAATTTACGCTTGTAATATGAGCGAAGATGATTTTACAAGCGGTATTGATAATAATGTCCGTTATAACGCAGTGCGTGAGATAGCATCGGCAGAGCAGGCTGGTGTGTTGCCTATCTGTGCAGAGCTTGAATCGCAACTTTCTAGCATGGAGGACGAGGAAAAGACGCTGTTCTTATCGGAGCTCGGTCTTGACCGTTCGGGACTTGATCGACTTATCAAGGAGTGTTACAGTCTTCTTGGTCTTATCTCGTATCTTACCGCCGGAAAGCCGGAGGTTCGTGCATGGACTATCAGAAAGGGAACAAAGGCACCACAGGCAGCAGGTGTTATTCACAGCGATTTTGAAAAAGGCTTTATCCGTGCAGAGGTAGTCGCATATAAAGATCTTATAGAGTGTGGTTCGCTTGTTGCAGCAAAAGAAAAAGGTCTTGTACGCAGTGAGGGTAAGGAATATGTAATGAATGACGGCGATGTTGTGCATTTCTTATTTAATGTCTAATAAAGTGAGGTAATGGTTATGAAAAGAATATTATCAATTGCTTTGGCATTTTGTCTGTGTGTTTCGCTTTGTGCTTGTTCCGGCAACAGTGATACCGATCCTATGCAGACAACTTCGGATGACGGATACCGTCTTGTGTTTGAAGATAATTTTGACGGCGATGCGCTTGACAGATCAAAATGGCGCAATGAGATAGGCTATATCCGTAATAATGAGCCACAGTATTACTCTGACCGTACAGAAAATGTTGAGGTGAGTGACGGTTCGCTAAAAATCAAATGTTTCCGTGAAGATTTTGTTGCTGATGATGGTACTACTGCACAGTATACATCCGGCAGTATCAACACCAGGTATTTGAATTCGTGGACATACGGAAAATTTGAGATGCGTGCAAAACTACCGTATACTACCTGCGATGCTTGTTGGCCGGCATTTTGGACATTAGGTGATAATATTAGTTCTGTCAATTGGCCGGCATGCGGTGAGATAGATATTCTTGAGTGGTACGGTGTTGGCCCTCATAAGTATTATACAAATATTCAGTGGTCTGACAGTATAACAGGGGAGTATAACGCAAGACACCAGGATAAATGGGGTGGCAACGGCTTCTATGCTACTATGGATGATTTCGGCGCTGATTGGCATACTTACGGCATGATATGGGACGAGGAAAAGATACAGTTCACATTTGACGGCGAAGTATTTGATGAGTTCAGCATTGCACAAGACGGTATGGATGCTTTGCATCAGCCACAGTTTATTCTTTTAAATCTCGCTCTTACGCAAGAGGGAGACCGTACAGAACTTGATAACGGAGATATTCTTACTTATGAAATAGATTATGTAAGAGTTTATCAGAAAGCCGATTAAAAATTCTTGAAAATCATAAAAAAGTTGTTGACAAATCCTTATTTTATGGTATAATGGATTTTGCGGTCACTTAAGGAGCATTAGCTCAGTTGGTTAGAGCAACCGGCTCATAACCGGTTGGTCCGGGGTTCGAGTCCC
>JAXJVX010000045.1:0-4632 GCA_036308305.1 Acutalibacteraceae bacterium
ATAATATTGCAGTTTGAATATGAAATGAGGTGATTTTTTGAAAAAAACTGTAAAGATAATTGATGGTATTATTGCATCACTTGCAGCGGCTTTGTTTTTGCTGATCTCAGTTCTTGATACAAGCTTACCGGACAGAATAAATATTTATTCAAATGATAATGTTAAATATTCCGGATTTGTTTCTGTTCATAACAACAATGAAGCTAAAGTAGCAGACAGCAGCGGCAATTCAACTTTGAACGGAGAGATGCTACTATTAGGTATTATACCAATAAAAGATGTAGATATAACAAAAATTGATGAGCGTTATGTTATTTCAGGCGGAAATTCTTTTGGCATTAAAATATTTACTGATGGCGTTATGGTAGTTGGTATGAGCGATGTTGATTCCGAAGATGGTAATGTAAATCCGGCAAAAGAGGCAGGACTTAAAATCGGAGATATAATAACCGATATAAATGGGACTAAAGTATACAGTAATGATGAGGTTGCATGCATAATCAGTTCATCAGGGGGTAAAAAAGTTACCTTAAATGTAGTGAGAAATGAAAAGAAAACAAAAATTGAATTTGTACCGGCATTTTCTGTTTCACAAAATGAATATAAAGCAGGAATCTGGGTGCGTGACAGCACGGCAGGTATAGGCACTATGACATTTTATTCACCTGTAACAAAACAATTTGCAGGCCTAGGACACGCAGTGTGTGATGTCGATACAGGTGTTTTATTGCCGGTAGGAAGCGGAGAAATCGTTGAGTCAGAAATTTTTTCTATAAACAAAAGCAGTAAAGGAACAGCAGGGGAACTGTGCGGAACATTTACTGGCAACCGTTTAGGCACGCTGAACAATAACTGTGAATGCGGTATTTTCGGTACTTTGGATAATGTAAATGCCGATTCAGGACTTATCAAAATTGCATTACCTCAGGAAGTTTCTACGGGCAAAGCAGAAATACTCACAACACTGGATGATACCGGGATACAGAGGTTTGAATGTGAGATAGAGAAAATAGACCGATCAGATGGAATAGTAACAAATATGGTTATCAAGATCACAGATAAAGAATTACTTGAAAGGACCGGAGGTATTGTTCAAGGAATGAGCGGCAGCCCTATAATACAAAACGGAATGCTTGCAGGAGCGGTTACACATGTGTTTGTAAATGATCCTGAAAGAGGGTACGGTGTTTTTGCTGATACAATGTTTGATGAAATGCAGCAAAACGCAGAGGAACTTAAAGAAGCATCATAACTAAAAACAGTGTCTAACACATCTATTATAGAAGTGTTAGACACTGTTACTTTATATTTCGTATTTCTTGTAAATTTCTTGCACATATTCACGTGGAGTTACTTTCATCCTGCGCTTAAATACATAACTAAAATAGCTTTGAGAAGAAAAGCCACATTCGAATGCAATTTTTGTTAATGAATAATGGGTTGTTATTAATAAATTTATGGCTTTTTTAATTCTTTGTTCTTCAACATAGTTGTGCAATGTTTTACCAACAGATGCCTTAAACATATTATGAAAATGTATTGGACTTAAATGTGCTATTTCCGAAACTTTTTCAAGAGTTAAATCTTGCGCTAAATTTTCTTTTATATAGTTCAAAGTTTTTTCAATAATCAAATAATTACTGCTTTTCATATTGTATCGTTTGGTTTGTTTATTGGCATCTTTACTTATTGAATAAATTAATTTTAAAATTAAACTTTGAATAATAATTTCATCGCTCTGTATTGCGGTATCATAATATTTGCAGAGGCTAGAAAATATTTCTTTATAATGTTTATGATTTTCAGTTTCAAAGAAATCGGGTATATTCATAAGTGTATCATAAAGAAATCCCTTTTCCAAGATTATATGAATATAGTAACACTTAAAAGGGAATTTTGTGTGTCTTGTTTGTCCCGGTTTTGCGCAGATCAACATATTAGGCGTAATAGGCATAGTATTTGTATTTATATACGAAATTCCGCCTATTTCAATAGGCAATTCTATTTCAAACATAGTGGTCTTTCTATTATGGCTTGATGACTTATTATTTGCCGAATTATGTGAATTATAAATTCCCACTGCAACGATTTGAGGTAACTGCATTGTTATCACCTATAATAAAATTTCTAATAAAAACAGTAAAATAATCATATTTTTTTAGTAAAATATATGATACTATTATTTTGTAATAAAGTCAATAGCATTATGTGAACAATTAAATATGAAAAGAGTGATTTACTGTGATATTTGATGTACGAAATTATGGTGCCGTTGGTGATGGGAAAACTTTAAACACAATTGCCATTCAAAAAGCCATAGATGACTGCGTTTCATCAGGAGGCGGTCGGGTTTTAGTGTCTGGAGGTATTTATTTAATAGGTTCAATAACCATTGGTAGTGGTGTTGATTTGCATATTACCGAAACAGCTATACTTTTAGGCTCAGGAAATTGTGATGATTATATCGAAAGAAAAACCGATTTTTTAAAAAGTGATCTTTTACCCAGATGGAGAAATGCCTGCTTGATATACGCAGAACAATCAGAAAACATTATGATCAGCGGTCATGGTGTAATCGACTGCAATGGAAAGTGTTTTGTTACAAAAGCAACACCTGAAAATAGATGGGGTGGCTGGGATTATACCCGAATTCAAGCACCGACACCGCCGAGAGTTGTATTTTTCGCAGGATGTAAGAACATCAGTATTAAAGATATCAAGATGATTAATCAACCCGCAGGCTGGTCATATTGGATACATGACTGTGATTTTGTAGAATTTAATAATGTAAAAATTCATGCAGAAGTAGAATACCCCAATAATGATGGTATTCATATAAATTGTTCAAGAGATGTAGAAATTAAGAATTGCGATATTACTTGCGGAGATGATTCTATAATTATTCGCGCAAATAGTGCATCTTTAAAAGAAAACAAAACCTGTGAAAGGGTTAAAGTTAATAATTGTCGTCTAACAAGTTATTCTGCCGGAATACGTTTTGGTTGGGCTCGAGATGGTGTTATAAGAAACTGTGAAATTTCAGATATTGAAATGTTTGACTGCTCAACTGGTATAGATTTTACAATACCGGATTATGAGCGTGATCCTGAAAGAAAAAAGCTATACACAGCGGATTTGGGTTGCGAAAAAGTTCATATTGAAAATATATCGATTTATAATGTTATTATACACGAAGTTTACGGACATCCTGTTAGAATTCATGCTGTACCATCTGCTAAAATTGATGTTATTAAAGATATAACCTTTGATAACATTAAGTCTAAAAGTTATCAACATATAAAAATGGAAGGGTTGGCAGACAATCCAATTAAAAATGTAGTATTTAATAATTGTAATTTTGAGATTGTAAATCAAACGGATTTTGGAGGGCGTGAGTATCACGGCTCAGTAAAATTGGAAGAAACCAATTTGCCTATAATTAAAAATATTGAAGGTTTGGTTTTTAATAATACTGCATTTACTATTGTATAGTATGAGGTTTAATTATGAAAGTAACTGATGTTAAAACTTTTACAGTTGACTGCTTTAGAACAAACTGGGTATTTGTTAAAGTTTACACCGATGAAGGAATAACGGGTATTGGTGAAGCCACGCTTGAATACAAAGAAAAAGCGCTTATTGGTGCGATTGAACATATCAAGGAATATCTTGTAGGCAAAAATCCTTTGGATATTGAAAAGCATTTTCACGATATTTATAGAGATGCCTATTGGCGAGGCGGTGCAGTTCTGATGTCAGCATTATCCGCAGTTGAAATGGCACTTTGGGATATTTTGGGAAAACACTTAAAGGTTCCTGTATATCAGCTTTTAGGGGGTAAAGTTAACGACAAGGTACGTATATATGTAAACGGTTGGTTTGCAGGTGCTAAAACCCCGGCGGAATTCGGCAAAAAGGCAAAAATTGCCGTGCAGCGCGGCGTTACCGCTATGAAGTGGGACCCGTTTGGAAAATCTTATCTTGAAATTTCTAATAAGGACTTAAATACTGCTCTTGAATGTGTAGCGGCGGTAAGGGATGCTGTAGGCAAAGACATAGATTTACTTATTGAAGGTCACGGCAGATTCAATGTGCCGACAGGTATAAAAATAGCGAAAGAGCTTGAACAATTTAGTCCTATGTTCTTTGAAGAACCTACACCACCAGATAACCTTGAAGCGTTGAAAGCAGTTAGAGATAAGTCGCCTGTTGCAATTTCGGCAGGTGAGAGACTTTATACATTAAAATCATATAAAGACCTTTTTGAAATGCGTGCAGCAGATTTCATTCAACCAGATATCTCGCATGCAGGAGGCATTATGGAGTTAAAGAAAATAGCCGCTGTTGCCGAGGCTTATTATATACCTTTTGCTCCTCATAACCCGTCAGGTCCTGTTGCGAATGCTGCAACTTTGCAGCTAGCGGCTTGTACTCCTAACTTCTCTGTTCTTGAAATAATGTACAGCGATGTTGAATGGCGTAAAGATGTGACAAACGAAGCGCTCGAATATAAGGACGGTTATATCACCATTCCCAATGAACCGGGACTTGGCATAGAAATAAATGAGGAAGAGTGTTTAAAGCATCCGTATCATCCGCATAATTTAAGGCATTATACAGGTGCGTTAACAG
>JAXJVX010000046.1:0-2019 GCA_036308305.1 Acutalibacteraceae bacterium
ATGTAAAGGATGCCAATAATATGGGGGCTGCAATGTCACCCGCTGCAGCTGATACAATATGTAACTACTTTGATGATACCGGAAATAGTCCTGACGATTTTGACCTTATACTAACCGGTGATCTCGGAAAAGTCGGTGTGACTCTACTATATGAATTGTGTAGATCCAGAGGATATGATATAAAAGATCAACATAATGATTGCGGGCTTATGATATATAGTGATGATGACAAGGATATCGTTGCAGGTGCATCCGGATGCGGATGCTCTGGCTCTGTCCTTTGCTCATATATTATGAAACAGATGCAGCAAGGCAGTATCAACAGGGTTTTGTTTTGCGGAACAGGCGCTTTGATGTCCCCTACATCAAGCCAGCAAGGACTGAGCATCCCTGGAATTGCACATGCAATTGAATTTATAACTGAACAGGAGGCAATTTAATGATAAAGGGTGTAAATAAAAATGTTATCGAAATCAAAGATACCGGTAACGCCTATTTTGAAAAAGCAGTCTTATATATTAATCCTGACTATAATTGCCGTGATGACCACATTTTGCGAACACAAGCCGATAAATATCTTAATTCAATTAAAAACACCAAATACAAAAAAGTAAAGAAGTCTAAATTCCCGGTTGCGATTACGATATTTTCAGCAGTTGCACTAATTGGAATAATTCTTTTCTTTTATATATAAAAATATCCGCAATTCAGTATAATGAATTGCGGATATTTGGTTTACATACTGTCAGGGGCATCTATCTTCATAAGTGAAAGACAATTTGCAATTACTGTTTTTACAGCTACAAGCAGATTAACTCTCGCTTTTCGCAAATTCTCTTCAGAATCCTTTACATTGCAGCTATTATAGAACTTATGGAAAAGAGTAGCCAGCTTAATTGAAAATGCAGTAATTATTGAAGGATTGTAATCCTTAGCAGCAGAGATTATATCTCCGGTATATGAAGCAATATGACGGATAAGCTCTTTTTCTTCATCAGTAGAAAGAAGATCAACACCTGTCTTCTCGGTTGCCTCTGCCTCAATGCCCATTGCAGAAAGATTGCGAAGTATGCTGCAGATTCTTGCATGAGCATACTGAACATAGTAAACCGGATTCTGTGAGCTTTCAGAAAGCGCAAGATCGATATCAAACTCAAGATGAGAATTAGGTTCACGAAGATTAAAGAAAAATCTTGCTGCGTCGATCGGAACCTCATCAAGTAATGTCGAAAGTGTCACAGCCTTACCCGAACGCTTTGAAAGTTTATATGTTTCGCCGTTTTTAACAAGGCGTACCATTTGCATAATGATGATATCAAGACGGTCGGGATCTACGCCGAGTGCTTCCATAGATGCTTTAATTCTCGGAATATAGCCGTGGTGATCTGCACCGAGTACGTCTATGGCAACATCGAAATTACGTGTAACAAGTTTATTATAATGATAAGCAATATCAGGTACAAGATATGTCGGAATACCATTATCACGGATAAGCACACGATCCTTTTCATCGCCAAAATCGGTAGTCTTAAACCACAAAGCACCGTCTTTTTCATAGGTATGCCCACTTGCTTTAAGTTTTTCAATTATATCATTGACAGCACCATTATTATGAAGTGTGCTTTCCTTAAACCAAGTATTATACTCAATACGGTATTTTCTGAGATCCTTCACAAGGCCCTCAATGTTTTTCGGAAGTGCAAATTCACAAAGTGCATTTCTGCGTTCTTCGCTATCTGCAGAAACATACTTATCACCGTTAATTTCCGCAAAAGCCTTTGCGTGATTAACAATATCTTCACCAAGATATGCATCCTCAGGCATTTCGATAGAGTTGTCAAAAAGCTGTAAATATCTTGTTTCAAGTGAAGTCTTGAACTTTTCGATCTGATTGCCTGCATCATTTACGTAAAATTCACGCTCAACATAGTAACCGGCCGCTGACATAACAGAAGCAAGACAATCACCAATGGCTCCGCCTCTTGCATTGCCGATGTGCATCGGTCCCGTCGGATTTGC
>JAXJVX010000047.1:0-4022 GCA_036308305.1 Acutalibacteraceae bacterium
ATAGGAACGGTAAGCTCCGCTTCCTTGTTCAAGCGCTCTATCCAAAGCTTTGTCTGCTCCTCGTCGGCCATATCGCTTTTATTAAGCAGTACTATACGCGGTTTGGTTTTTACCCAATCGTTAAGCTCGGGATTGCGGCTTGATATAGGAATTCTCGCATCAATTATTTCTGCAACTATGTCGATCAGCGGAAGCTTTTCACCTATAAGCCTGCGGGTCTTCGCCATATGACCCGGAAACCACTGTATATTATAAATGTTTTCCACAAAAACTTCTCTCTTTCAAAATGTTTCAGAACAATTCAATAGAATCAAAAGGATATACTCTTGCAACCACCTTACCTAAAAGATAGCGTGTATCAACAAAGCCGATATCACTTCCGCGGCTGTCGTGCGAGTCAAGACGATTATCACCAAGCACGAACACGCAACCGTCCGGTACAGTATGTTCACCGTAAAAACCCTTATTATCTGTTATGCCGTCTTTAGTATAGGTCTCCTCCTGCTTAATACCGTCAACATATAAATATCCGTCTTCTATCTTGACCTTCTGCCCTTCAAGTGCAACCACTCTTTTAACAATTGGCTGATTGCTCTGCATTTTCAATGATTCAACATCATTTTTAACATCACGAGAAACAATAACTATATCCCCTGCTTTAGGTGTATAATCACAGCTTGAAATGATCAGCTGATCGTTATCATGAAGTGTGCTTTCCATTGACTCACCGTCAACACGAACCTTGCCTAAAAAGAAAGTGAAAACAAGCACAACTGCTACAAGTACAACAACAAGCGAATCCATCCAATCAAACAAGTACTCAACGAGGCTTGCTTTTTCTTTTTCCTTTTTCTTGACCTTCACTTTTTTAGGCTTCTCATTTAATATCTCTGACAACTGCGATCACCGAACCATCTATGTAAATTTTGTTAGTTGATTAACCTTATCTTATATTGTAACACAAATCTATCAAAATTAAAAGAGAAAAAGGAACGAAAAATTCGTTCCTTTTTAAACTTTTTATGAACTTATTTGAGTTTCTGCTTAAGTTTAGCAGCCTTACCAACGCGGTCACGGAGATAATAGAGCTTGCTGCGGCGTGCTTTACCGTAGCTTACTACCTCAACTTTTGCAACATTGGGTGAATGTACCGGGAATACACGCTCGATGCCGCAGCCGTATGCTACACGGCGAACTGTGAAGGTTTCAGCGATGCCGCTATTGTTCTTAGCGATTACGATACCCTCGTAAACCTGAATTCTTTCCTTCTCACCCTCGCGGATCTTTACATGCACCTTAACGGTTGAACCGATAACGATCTCGGGTGCATCCTTTTTCATGTTTGACTCAACAAGATTTTTGATTGCGTCCATTTTAAATTTCCTCCTATAAATATTCTCAGGCATTCATACTACGCAACCGTACAGAGGACTACCCGCTTCAATGTGTTGACCCGAAGGCCCTCGCATTGACCCCACCCGAATAGGATCGGTGAAATCAAAAGCTTATATAGTTTATCACAATAACAACCGTTTGTCAAGCAGTATTTCAAAGAAATTTCTCAAAATGTAAAAATGCTTTCAAGGCTGTCTATTAGCCACGGAAAATAATTAGTCAGAGCGGTGCCGAAACCATAATAATTAACAGTTGGCATAAGGCTCAGTAGTGCAGTTCCTATAAACAGCAGCATTACTGTAACGACTGAAAATGCGGAGTGTTTTTTATAGGTAAGCCAACGATTGAGGAAATAGAAAGCCGCAACTGCGCACAATGGCAGGATCTCCACGATATAGCGAAATACCACCCCGCCCATACAATGCACGGCAAATGCAACAGAAACAGAAGTTACAAGTGCTGTTGCAAAGAACCAATTCCTAACACTATTCTCCCTGGATTTTATCAGCATATAGGAACAACCGAAAACTCCCAGAAATATCGCAGGGAAATTAATCATTCCGCCGGATGCATCACAGTAAACATACTGACCGTAATTATTAAGACTTCTGACAGAATAGGTAAGATACGGGAAGTTTCCGTCTACATTAAGTTCTTGCAGGAATATGTGATACAAAGCAGACGGGAGACGAGACAACGATATCTCGTTTGCAGAAACATCGCTCACCGTTATCTGATATGTTGAGCCGAACTCAAATGCAGAGCCAAAGCGTGCATAGTTAAACCACATAAGCGTTGCTGCACCGGCAGCAAGAGGCACTGCAAATGATATTATACTTATAAGCTTTGTTTTAATTTTAAGTGCTTTATCACGAAGTATTGCGATATACAACGGTACAACACATAAAAGCATCAAAGCAGTAGTCGGTCGTGACCCTGCGCATAGCACAGCAAAAATTCCTGAAAGCGCAAGGTAAACATATTTAAGTGCAGGTCTTTTTGCGTCATAAGCGCAAAGTGAGAAGAAAATGACTGCAAACATATTCGCCAGTGCAGATAGAATAGCAATTGTGTACATTGCGCTGAAAACGCACAACGCCATAATTCCTGAACCAAGCCCCAGCATAACAAGTCCCGAAAGCAGACCCAAAAGATTGCAGCGTGGTATAAACAGCTTTGTCAGTTTCACCGCCGCTAAAAATAAAAACAGCAGAATTTCTAATGTCAGAATTGAAGTAACTGCGGCATCACACGGCATCATACCCGTAGCAAGATAATACGGGGCATAAACGGTGAACACCGGAACGATGCCAAAATAACAATAATATTTACCGTTGTAATATGAATGATCCCAATTGCTTGATACATTCTCTGAATAACGCAGATTCCAATCATACGGATTAACAAGTGTGTCAAGCCTTTCATCAGCACTTATATCAAGGTCAAGCCTTCCTTTATTCAAAGCATCATATTGCTTGATATAAATGGATGCATACTGCACATCATCAGGGTTATATTCAACCGCATCCTTCCAAGACATAGAAAGAACAGATATAGGTATCACCGTACACAGTATAAAAACCGCAAGTATCGAGATAAAATGGGTAACTTTTTGCGGTTGGTAAACAATACTGTACAATTTGAAATGCTTTATACATAAAATACTCAGCAATATCAAAAACAAAATTACCATTCGGATATACGACAAATCAAGCGATTTGCCAACCACTGCCGAAACGCCGGATACAGTTATATCAGATTGCATGTCCCGAAACTCTAATTTAAGACCGGTAAGCTCGTTATAAGGTGATATGGGTATCTGTAATTCCTGTGTAGTCTTATAAAACCGTTTTGAATAAGCAGTTTGAAAATAATTTACGCTTGCTTTATCTGTGTAAAGCACGGTCACATATCCCGAATTAGTAGCCTTGGCATCAATATTGATGCGAATATATTCAACATCTGTAATACTGCAATCGTATGTAAGCGTTCCGTTGCTTGATATACAATATATATTGTTTTGTGCATCAACATTTGAACTGATTTCAGCATTCAAGAGTTCTGTCGTTACTCTATTCTTAAATGCACTTACATTGAAAACTCCGACCTCAAGCACGATAATAAGCGGAAAAATAACTGCAACTGATTTAATAAATCGCTTATTATTACAATTTTCACCGCTAAGCAAAAGAGCACACGCCGCACTTAATAAAAAGTAAAACAGAGAAAATGCCGTATTAAACGCAGTAAAGCTATTATCAAGACACAGCTTTATATACGCTTGTGCAACGGTAAGAAGCGCCGTATTCGCAAAGCACAGCAGTATATACAAATATGTATCTATCTTCCCTATCTTCATTTTAACCGAAGGGATAAATACCACCGCATAAACAGCTATGTATATTATAAGTGCCACAATTATTCCAATAAGCATTGTGTTTACCCTCTTTTTTTCGTTGATATCATAATAACACAAATAAAGCGTTAATGCAACAAATGTCACCGATTTACTTTTCTTTTGAAGATGCACGATGATTTTGCTAATTTTCAGCAGGAAAACTAAAAACTGATACAAAACAAAAATAGCCGGAGAGCGTGATGCTCTCCGGCTTTTCCTTTACCTCAAA
>JAXJVX010000048.1:0-2054 GCA_036308305.1 Acutalibacteraceae bacterium
GTTATAATCTTTGAGAAAACAAGCAGAAACATTCGTTCTCACCGTACGGCGCAAGCTTTGCGGTAAATATTTTCCGGCGGTTGAGTAGTCGGGATTTTTCGGAACGGGTGCTATGCGTCCGTTTTTTTAATATTTTTGAATAATACTAAAAAGGAGGGATTTACCATAAGTAAGAACGAATTACAGGTCAACGAAATGATTCGTGACAATGAGCTTCGTATTATTTCAGCAGAGGGCGAGCAGCTTGGTGTTATGGACGCAAAGTCAGCACAGAAGCTTGCAGTTGAGGCAGGACTGGATCTTGTAAAGATTTCACCTAACGCAAATCCGCCGGTATGCAAAATAATGGACTTTGGTAAGTACAAGTTTGAGCTTGCTAAACGCGAGAAGGAAAACAGAAAAAATCAGAAAGTCGTAAACATTAAAGAAGTTCAGCTTTCACCGTCAATTGACACCAACGATTTCAACACGAAAGCCAAGCAGGCAATGAAGTTCTTGAAATCAGGCGACAAGGTACGTGTAAAGGTTCGTTTCAGAGGTCGTGAACTGTCACATTCTGAAATCGGTAAAACCCTGCTTGACCGTTTTGCAGAAACGGTTGAGGAATTCGGAACTGTTGAAAAACCGGCAAAGCTCGAGGGCAGACAAATGATAATGTTCCTTGCCCCCAAGGCACAGTAAAATAAGAAAAGGAGTGTAATACTATGGCTAAGACAAAGATAAAGACTCATAGGGGTGCAGCAAAGAGATTTAATCTTACAAAGAACGGTAAGGTTAAGAAAAACAGAGCGTTCAGAAGACATATCCTGAACAAGAAAACTACAAAGAGAAAGAGACACTTGAGAAAGCAGGCATACTGTTCAAAGGCAAATGCAGCTGTAATCAAGAAGCTCATCCCTTACAAATAATTCGGAAAGAGAGGTAGTGTACAATGGCAAGAGTTACAGGCGGAGTAGGTACAAAGAAGCATCATAGAAAGATATTAAAGCAGGCTAAGGGATACTACGGTGCATTAAGCAAGCAGTATCGTTCAGCTAACCAGGCTGTTATGCGTGCAATGGCTAACGCATATATCGGCAGAAAGCATAAGAAGAGAGATTTCAGAAGACTCTGGATCGCAAGAATCAGTGCAGCTACAAAGATGAACGGCATGAACTACTCAACATTCATGGACGGTCTTAAGAAGGCTGGTATAGATATGAACAGAAAGGTTCTTTCAGAGATCGCTATAGCTGATCCGGCAGCTTTCACAAAGCTCGTTGAAGCTGCAAAGGCTGCAAGAAACTAATTGAAAATAAAAATGTACAAGCATCAGCTTGTACATTTTTTTCTTGCAAAGTTATGGTGCGTGTGATATACTGTAAATATATTTATTGAAAGGCTTGTATAATGATGAACGATTACATAGAAATAGACAACTTGATAGTGTTTGCAAATCACGGTGTGTTCCGTGAAGAGGAAACAATGGGACAGCGGTTTATGATATCGTTAAAGCTTTATGCTGACATATCAAAAGCTGCAAAAACGGACGATATTTCAAACTCAATCAATTACGGTGAGGTATGCTCGTTTGTGACAGAGTTCACCAAAACACACCGTGCAAAGCTTATAGAAAAAGCGGCGCAGGACATCGCTTATGCGTTGCTTGAAAAGTATCCGCTTTTAAAAACAGTAGAGGTCAAATTGAAAAAACCGTGGGCACCCATAGGATTACCGCTTGATAATGTTCTTGTAAACGTTACAAGAGGACGTGCTGTTGCATATCTTGGCATCGGCTCGAATATGGGTGATAAGAAAGGTTATCTTGATTTTGCGGTTAAATCCATTGAAGAAAATCCGTATTGTAAGATTTTGAATGTTTCGGATTATATAGAAACCGAGCCGATAGGTGGAGTTGAGCAGGATAAGTTCCTCAACGCCTGTGTGGCAGTTGAAACATTCCTGCCGCCGTATGATTTACTGGCAATGGCAAACAAAATCGAGAACGAAGCCGGAAGAACCCGTGAAATCCATTGGGGACCAAGAACGCTTGATATTGACATATTGCTTTATGA
>JAXJVX010000049.1:0-2124 GCA_036308305.1 Acutalibacteraceae bacterium
CTATTGTATAGTTTAAGCATCCACGAAGTGGGTGCTTTTTGTTTGGCATAAAAGCGAGAACTTCCGTGCCGGCGCGGGAGGGAGCGTTATGAGCGCCGCCGGTGGCGGAATAAGCGAACAAAAGCGAGTGAGTGTTGTGGGAGAATTGCGAACGAAGGTGAGCAAGGCGACCGTACAACACGAGGTGCAAGCAAACGAAGTTTGCGCGATACTAAAAATAATATTAAGACTAGTGGGGAAATGGTTATTGCTGTGTAATTGCTATTGTATAGTTTAAGCATCCACGAAGTGGGTGCTTTTTGTTTTTAACAGATATTATCAATATACATATACTGTATTAATGTCAATTTATTGCGGAGGTATTTATGTATACTGATAATTATGTTGTAAAGTCGTTGGAGCTTCATTTGTTTTTTGGGCGTATAATGAAGGAACATTCTTTGTTTTTAAGAGCCGGATTTACTCCTGCTGATGCTGTTTTTTCGAGTAAAGCAGAATATTTTAAAAAGGAATTTGAGGATCTGCTGCGCCGTGCAGTAGCTCTTTCAGACGGTGTCGTCAGCGACGAGGTGCTTCGTTCCGGTGAGGTAGTTACCGAATTCACGGCTTTGGCAGAGCGACAGACGCAAAGCTTTACCGGTATTCCGATAAACAGAAGGATAACTGAAATGGAAATGCAATTAAACGGAAACTGTTGCATGGAGCATATGAGCCCTGATCTGCGCTGTAAGGTGCGTCAGCTGAATCAAAGGTCGTTGCAGCTATTGAACGGGCTTATTTCATTTAAAGAGCTGATCTTGAGGAAAGTTTTGGACTGCAAAATGTTTACAATGAACTATCCGCTACTAATTGAGCATATTATAAGAGAGGCAAAGCTTTACCGTGAATATATTGAAGCATTGGAAAGAGACGGATGTCTTTGCGATGAAACAATGAAGGATGTCGAGTGCTTCTGGAACAGAATTATGATGGAGCACGCTTTGTTTATCAGAGGGCTTTTAGATCCTGCAGAGGCTGAATTAATAAATACGGCAGATGAATTTGCAAATGAGTATTCGGAGCTGCTTAAAACTTGCCGCTGCGTACACGGGCAGACGATGGAGATGTCTTCTTTGGATGAGACGGTGCGCCTCAGAGATTTTAAGGCAGCAGGCACAAAGGGCATAACACAATGTGATATCCGTTCTGTGATACTTCCGCTTCTTGCAGACCATGTATTGCGTGAAGCAAATCACTATCTGCGACTACTGAAATAGAGATAAAATCGGGGGGCACTCCAGTTTTGGAGTGCCCCCCGATTTTTAATTTTATTTTCTTGCGATGTATTCCACCATTTTTTCGCTAACAACATTATTGTCTTTATCGGTGATATTGGAAAATCCACGGTAGCTCCATACCGCATGACCGATACCCAACTCGTTGAAGATAGATGTAATATCGTCAAGCCAGCGCTCTGCACTTCGATCGTCGGCGTGGAAATAAACACCATACTCTCCGCAGTAAAGGGGCATATCGTGCTTCTTTGAAAAGTCAATTGCAGGCTGAATGTATTCCCACAAAAAGTCCTTATCAAATATTTCACGCTCAAAATATTTTAGCTCCTTCGGTACACATCTGTTTATCCAATCAGCGTGCTGTGAACGCTCAACAGGATAAAGCACCGAACGCATATAATTAACTGTATTTTCATTCCATGACGCACGCTGATGAGTGAATATATACGGCTCATAGGTATGAAAATTATAAATATAATTATCTTCATATCGCACATCAAGGTTTTGCAGATGATGTACAGAGTTCCAATCATTTGAGCCGATAACTATCTTGCGGTCAGGTGAGATCTTGAGTATTTCATCGGCAGTTTTTTGCCAAAGTCTGTTCCAATATGAACAATCCGAAACAACAAGCTCATTTAAAAGCTCAAATGCAAGATTATCACCTTCGTTTTTATATCTTTCGGCAAACATACGCCAGATATTAATGTATCTTTCTTGCATTTCTTCATTTTGAAACAGATTGTTTTTCTCGCTGTCATAACCGAAATTGAAGGTAAATCCCGGTGCATGATGTAGATCAAGCAACATATTTAGATTGTGCTTTTTACACATTTCAAGCGCATAATCC
>JAXJVX010000050.1:0-2812 GCA_036308305.1 Acutalibacteraceae bacterium
ATAATATTCCTTCCTTAGTTTAATATTAAAATCCGTATATATTTTTGTACTTATCAACCGTTTTTATAACTCTTTCTGCATAAGAAGCGGTCGTTTTATACGGAATATTGATTAAAGTTTGACCATCAGTTGAATAATTCTGGTCATTTAGCCATTCGTTGACAATGCCTCTGCCTGCATGATATGCACATAAAGCAGTTTTCATGTCAGAAAATTCTTTGATATGAAGACTTAAAAGATAAGTACCATATTTAATATTTACTTCAGGTATATAGAGATCATCGTGTGTATATTTTTCACCGGTTTTTGAAAGCATCCAATCAAAGGTTTCAGGGGTTATCTGCATAAGTCCGATGGCACCAACATCGGAAAGGACATCCTTATCATATGAGCTTTCACATTTAATCACCGAATAGATAAGTGCCTTATCGACATTGTATTCAGCAGAATACTGATCAACATATTCATCATAATCGGTTTTGTATATAAAATTCTTTTGAATAAAATTCAAACTGAAGCCACAGGCAAAAACAGAAATTATAATCAGCACAAAACACACAAGGCTTTTGTTAATTTTCAATATTGCTCTCAATCCTTTGAATAACTTTTTCAGCAGCTGCCTCAAGCTCTTCGACATTGCCGTTATTATATATAATTATATCACAGTTTTCCTTAAAATAGTCATCGCTGAATGAAGCTGCAATGCGAAGCTTGGCGGCATTTTGATCAATGCCGTCACGCTTTATTATTCGATTTATTCTTATATCTTTATCAGCAAGCACACCGATAGTAATATCACACACAACACCAAGATCTGCCTCAAATAACTGAGGTGCATCTATTACGGCAATATCTGCGCCGTTGTTTCTGTGATAGGTAAGCTCCTTAAGTATGATATCAACAATAAACGGGTGAGTAATGCGGTTGAGCAGTTCTGTGTTTTTCTTTGATGAAAAAGCTTTTTTTGCAAGTGCTGCACGGTGTAGGTTTCCGTCAGGCATAAGTATATCATCACCAAAGCTCTTTCTTAATAATTCAAGACATCCTGAACCTTTAACTACTGCTTTTCTTGCTGCAGTATCTGCATTTATACAAGCGGCGCCATTCGCCGAGAAGACGCTTGCTACATACGATTTTCCTGCTCCGCTAGGCCCGGTAAGTCCAATAATTTTCACGGTTTTATCACCTCAAAGCCTGCTGCTCTTAATAATCTGTTTAACACTGCAAGACCCACGCCATCGGGTTTCGGCATTCTTGCATATACTGTTTTTGCTCCTAATTCATCAAGCTTCCGCATTGCATCAAAAAGACCTGCCGCCTGAGTGGCATCATCATTTTCATCGCCGTAGCAGATATATGGCACACGCAATTTTTCTTTATCCTCTTTAAAACATAGTGCATAAACACCGGTATCTTTGTGTTGGTTTACATAACACTGATACACATTTGGCATAGCGTCAATAATTATTACTTTAGCATCAGGGGAGTAGTGTTTGTATTTCATACCCGGAGATAGTGGCTTTTCACCATCCTTCAGCGGATTTAAAATAGCATCATCGACATCTATCTTGCAGTTCAAACAACTTTCTATCTGTTCTTTTGTAATAAGTCCCGGGCGAAGCAACCGAGGTCTGTCGCTCGTTGTAAGAACGATGGTAGATTCAAGTCCCACCTTACATTTTCCGCCGTCAATAACAGCATCTATTCTGCCGTTGAGATCCTTGATACAATGCTCTGCACTTACAGGGGATACCCCACCTGAAATGTTTGCACTTGGAGCGGCAATCGGACATCCGGATTTAGCTATAAGACGCTTTGCGATCGGATGCGCCGGCATACGGACAGCAACCGTATCCATTCCGCAGGTAACTGAATTTGGGATAAGGTCGCTCTTTTTTAAAATCAAAGTAAGCGGACCAGGCCAGAATTTCAGAGCAAGTCTTAATGCAGAATGCGGAATATCTTTAACCAGTGGTTTCAATTCATCCAAGCGTGAAATATGCACAATGAGTGGATTATCTTGTGCCCGGCCTTTGGCAACAAAAATCTCTTTTACCGCAGCTTCGTTGAAAGCATCAGCTCCAAGTCCGTATACCGTTTCAGTCGGCATAGCGACAAGACCGCCGTTTTTGATAATTTCGGCAGCCTTTTCTATATCTTCATCACAGCTTGACAGTAAAAGTGTATTCATTTATTCATCATCACTCATTTTAAGTTTTTCTGCACGGTCGGCAGTAATAAGAGCGTCAATTACCTCGTCCATATCACCGTTGAGGAATTGCTCCAGCTTATAAATAGTAAGACCGATTCTGTGATCGGAAACACGACTTTGCGGAAAGTTATAGGTTCTGACACGATCAGACCGGTCACCCGATCCTACAAGAGATTTTCTTGTATCAGCAATTTCCTGTTGCTGAGCCCTCATCATATTATCATATATGCGCGAACGGAGGATCTTCATTGCTTTTTCCTTGTTCTTGTGTTGTGAGCGCTCATCCTGACATTCAACAATAGTGCCGGTTGGTATATGTGTGATACGGATAGCGGATTCGGTTTTATTTACATGCTGTCCACCTGCGCCGCTTGAACGGTATGTGTCAATCTGCAAGTCAGCAGGATTGATATCAACTTCAACATCCTCTGCCTCCGCAAGCACGGCGACAGTTACTGCAGAGGTGTGAATTCTTCCTTGTGATTCAGTTTCGGGAACACGCTGAACACGGTGACCTCCGCTTTCAAATTTAAGGCGTGAATATGCGCCGTCGCCCTCGATCATAAAGCTGATTTCCTTGTATCCACCAAGCTCTGTTTC
>JAXJVX010000051.1:0-12821 GCA_036308305.1 Acutalibacteraceae bacterium
CTATATAATTATATTTATCAACCAATCATATCAATCAAGGAGGTTGCTAATTATGGCAAACAGAACAATCATTACAATAGGTCGTCAATTCGGCAGTGGCGGCAGAGAGGTCGGCTTAAAGCTCAGCGAAAGATTAGGCATTAAATTTTATGACAAGGAGTTGCTTAATGAAGCTGCAAGAGAAAGCGGTCTTTCGAGAGAGGTTATTGAACAATTTGATGAGCGTCCTGTAAACAGTTTGCTGTATTCCCTTTCAATGGGTCTTGTTCAAGGCACGCACCCAACTGCATTGAACGAAAGCACCTCACTTGAATCCCAGATATATATGGCACAGTTCAACGCAATCCGTCGCATTGCAGATACTGAAGACTGTATCATTATCGGCAGATGCGCTGATTATGTTTTGCGTGATGTACCTGATGTAATGAGCGTTTTCATTCATGCGCCCATTGAAAGCAGAACACGCCGCATTGCAAAGCTATATGAGATTGACCGTGATAAAGCCAAAAAGCTAATTGATAAAAAAGACAAGGTGCGTTCTTCTTATTACAATTTCTATTCAGATCGCCGTTGGGGCGCTTCCACTAGCTATTCATTAACGCTTGACAGTTCAAAAACCGGTATTGACGGTGCTGCTGAACTGATCGAAGCATATACTAAGATATATAATAACAACAAATAAAAATATCCGCTGCTCTATTGCAGCGGATATTTTTTTCTTATATGAGAAAAATACCTTTTAGGTGAATTGATCTTGACTTTTATACTGTTGCAAAAAGCAAATGGAAACAGAATTTTTATTGAACATATTAGAAAAATCATCGGCGCTTTTGCTGTTTGCGGAATTATTAGTAAAGACATAATCGTTATTCCGAAAAGAGCCGAAGTCATTATATTGGAATATGAATGCGATAGCGATATAAACATTAAAAACGGTATCGTTATTGTAAAACCGAATTCTGCAATACAAAATATACCTAAAGACTTACCGATAATTATACCATCGTTTGATAAATCTGCGCTTAATTCATTGCTCGGCAGAGATAATCCTATAATTGCCTGCGGAATGGGCAACAGAGATACTGTGAGTATTTCTGCCATATGCAATGGAAACGCCTCTATTTGTCTTAACAGAAGCATCATTACCGCAAGCGGCGAGCTATGTGAGGAATGCGAGATACTTCTTGAGAAAGAAAAATATGACGATTACGAGCTTATGTGTGCCGCAGCAATTCTGCTTTACTGCGAAAAATACGGATTTTAGTTATACACATAATTAGTCTCACTTATTATATTTTTATAGCGAACTCCATGGCAAGCAATGCTATTCTGTCTTTTACAAGGACATTTTTATCGCCCTTTAAACTCCTTTCATCCCATTGCTCGCTGTCCAGATTATCTGTTGCATAAAAGAAATGAAATATCTCTTTCTCACGAAATCCGGCAAACGCTGCTACTGCTGAACACTCCATATCAACACAAACGCAGCCGCATTCCTTTCTTCTGTTTACTTTTTCACGGGTTTCACGATAAAAAGCGTCGGTAGTCCATACCTTGCCGAGAGTATAGCTACAGCTATATGTATCGAGCAGTTCAATAAATTCATCTTTATATTTCTTATTTACTTCAATTTCATCTGACGGCGGTGCATAGTGATAGCTTGTCCCCTCATCTCTCATTGCACTAGTCGGAATTATAACAGAACAATCTTTTATAGTTGCATCTAATACGCCGCAAGTACCGAATAATACTAACTTTTCCAAACCAAAAGCAAATACCTCCTCTAACACTCCTACACAACCGGCGGCCCCTACATATGACATAAACAGTGCGATATATACACCTTTGTAATTTGCTCTATAAATTGGAATCTTCATATTTGCAACGCTGACATATGCTATTATTTCATCCGCATTGATTTCATTACGCAGCTTTTCAAAGGTTCTGTATTCAAAGCAGGAAACTGCAATTTTCGGAAAATTCTCAATAGGCTTTATTAATTCAAAAGCGTTTATAACAGCGCAGTTATTTGCATCAAATTCTTCAAGTAACATAAATTTCTCCTTAAAAATAATAAAAGGGAAACTAAAATGAAGTTTCCCTTTTTAAAATCAGAATATAATAAAACTATAATATTATTATGCCTGTACTTTTTCAAGTGCCTGCTCAATATCAGCAATAATATCGCTGTAATGCTCCACACCGATAGACATTCTGATAAGGTCAGGTCCTACACCGCAAGCCACCAGCTGCTCATCATTAAGCTGACGGTGGGTAGTTGAAGCAGGATGCAAGCAGCAGGTCTTGATATCAGCAACATGAATCTCCATATGTGCAAGCTGTAAAGCCTCCATATAGATCTTTGCCTGTGTCTTTCCACCCTTGATGCCGTATGAAATAACACCAGAGCAACCGTCCGGCATATACTTCTTTGCAAGGTCATAATACTTATTTGATTTAAGTCCGGGATAATTCACCCAAGCTACCTTGGGATGATTTTCAAGATACTCTGCAACTCGCATAGCATTATCGCAATGAGCCGGCATACGAAGATGCAGGGTCTGAATATTCATATTAAGTAAAAATGCGTTCTGAGGGCTCATCTGCGCACCGAGATCACGCATAAGCTGTGTGCGTGCTTTGGTAATATAAGCAGCGTTTCCAAAGCTTTCTGTATAAATAACGCCGTGATAAGACTCATCCGGAGTAGTAAGCTCAGGGAATTTGCCGCTTGCCTCCCAATCGAACTTGCCCGAGTCAACAATAACACCTCCTAGCGCCACTGCATGACCGTCAAGATACTTACTTGTTGAATGAATGACGATATCAGCGCCGAACTCAAAAGGACGGCAAAGTATCGGTGTCGGAAAAGTATTATCAACGATAAGCGGTATCTTATTAGCATGTGCAACTCGTGCAAATTTCTCAATATCCAACACAACGAGCGAGGGATTGGTAAGAGTTTCGCCGAAAATCAATCTTGTGTTGTCACGAACAAGACTCTGCAACTCATCTTCGCTGATATCGGTATCAACAAAAGTAGTTTCAATTCCGAGTTTACGAAGCGTTACATCAAAAAGATTAAATGTACCGCCGTAAATAGCTGCCGCACTTATGATATGATCGCCGGATTTGCAGATGTTGGTGATAGCCATCAATGACGCTGCCTGACCTGCGGATGTGACCATTGCACCGACTCCTCCCTCAAGTGCAGCTATTTTCTGTTCAACAGCATCACAGGTAGGATTTGAAAGACGGGTATAAAAATGACCAGCGGCTTTAAGATCAAAAAGATCGCCAAGATAATCCACGCTGTCATAGCGGAATGTAGTACTCTGATATATCGGCAAAGCGCCTGCTTCACCGTTTTTGGGTGTATAACCTGCCTGAACGCAGTTAGTATTTATATGCTTCATTTTATTTTTCCTTTGCATTTAATTTTTTTATTATAATTTTAGCTGCTTTGTATATGTCCCCGCACCCAAGAGTGATAACCAGATCGCCGCTCTTTGCGTTATTTACGATATAGTCAGCTATTTCTTCAAATGTTTCAAACCATACAGCACCGTCGATCTTGTTGCACAGATCAGCAGACTTTACGCCGTATGTATTGATCTCACGGCTACCCATTATCTCTGACAAAACGCATTTATCAGGTATCGAAAGCACTCTTGCAAATTCATCCATGTGCATCACAGTTCTTGAATAGGTAAATGGCTGGAACACCGCAAATACACGGTCATATCCCATATTCATTGCCGCTTTTAGCGTTACCTCAAGTTCTGTCGGATGATGTGCATAATCATCAGCAATAGTAATACCTTCAACTTGTGCCAGCACCTCAAAGCGTCTGCCTGCACCGCCGAACTCCTTGATAGAACGGGATATCTGCTCACCTGTTGCACCGCATATATGTGCCGCTGCTGCCGCTGCAATTGAATTCGATATATTATGATGGCCGGGTACGGTAACCTGTATATGAGTAATAAATTCACCCTTATACATCAAATCATACTCACCGGCGTTTTTAGTGCCGTACTTTATATTCTCGCCTCGATAGATACAATTTTCCCCTATACCGTATGTTATTACATTATCAAGACTGCTGACGGCAGAGAGAGAATTTTCATCATCACCGTTTACGATAACTGTCCTTGCCATTTTTGCAAATGCCGTAAACGATTGTTTCAGACGATCAAGAGTTTTGAAGTACTCCATATGGTCAAGATCGATATTAAGCAATACGCATATATCAGGTGAGAGTTTTAAGAATGTATCGACATATTCGCAGGACTCACATACAAGAATATCGCTATTTCCGCATTTTCCGTAGGAGTCTATAAGCGGTAGCTTTCCGCCGATAACAGCAGACGGATCAAATCCGTTTTGCACCAATATCTGCGTTATCATTGAAGTAACGGTGGTCTTACCGTGTGTGCCGCAGACACCGATGCAGTTATCGAACTTTCTTGTTATTGCACCTAAAGCGTACGAACGCTCCATAGTAGGAATTCCTTTTTCTCTTGCAGATACAAGCTCCGGATTATCTTGCATTATTGCGGCTGAATGAATAACAAGCTCCGCACCATCAACATTTTCCGGGAAATGGCCGAGAACAACGGGTATACCGAGATTCTTAACACGCTTTAGTGTATCGGTCTCATTATTATCAGAACCGGTAAGCTGATATCCTTTTGCATGAAGTATCTCTGCCATCGGGCACATACCTGCACCGCCGATCCCTATCATATGAATACGCTTGACATTGTCAAGCAATTTATCACATTCTTGAATATTATTCATTTAAATAATCAGTCCTTTCACAAAAGGTCAATATATTTATTTTACCACAAATCCTACAAAAAACAATGATAAATTTAACAAAATAAAAAATTCCTGTTTAAACCGATTGAAAGTTAGACTAAAATCCTTTATAATATTTTTATATTCAACATTTTTCGGAGATAAGAATGAAACTTAAAAGTCTTTTTTCTATATTAATAATAGTGTGTTTATGTGTGTCTTTATGTTCTTGCGGTGCCGATCCGACATCAGGTCAGGCAATATCGTTGCAAACGACCGACGATATAGTATGTCTTGATCCGCAGCTTGCCGATACTAAGGCTGAAATGACTGCTTGTGCAAATCTCTTTGAAGGGCTTATGCGGCTTGATAATGGTCTTACACCTGTAACAGCTGCAGCAGATAGTTATTCTGTTTCTGATGACGGACTTACATATACATTCAATTTAAGAAATGATATGATATGGTCAGACGGCGAAACCGCTGTTACTGCCGACGATTTCGTTTATGGCATACAACGTGCATTATCACCAAAGACCGGTGCGCCGTATGCTTCGGTATTGTTTTCAATAAAGAATGCTAAAGCAGTTTACAACGGTGAAAAGGATATAGCAGAGCTTGGTATAAGATCTGAGGGAAATAAAGTAATTATCGATCTCGGATCATATGATGAAAGCATATTATATTACCTTTGCTATCCTGTAAGCATGCCATGCAACAAGGACTTTTTCAGTTCAACAAACGGAAAATACGGAAGAAGCAAAAAACAGCTTATGACTAACGGCGTATTTACACTTAAAAGCTGGAACACCGATACTGTCGGCGAGTATTATCTGCGATTGAGCAAAAATAACGATTATAAGGGAGAAATCGATGCAGTTCCCTCTTCTGTCAGCATTGGCTATAACAGAATAAGCGATGAGATAGGTGCATTAATATCGTCAGACGGGCTTGATATCGGTCAGATCTCCGGCAACACGCTTAACAGCGTTACCAAGGAAAATTGCACAAGACTATCCTATAGCAATACCGCATATGCTATTTATTTCCCTGATAAGATTCGTGACATAGCACCGTTACTTATATCTGCCACTAACCGTAATGAGCTTCGCAAATCACTTCCGGATTATTATAATTTTGATGATATCGGTCTGGTTCCTCCGGATCATCTTGTCGGCACGCAATATTACAGAGAAAATGCAGGACAGGTTACATTAAGCGAATATGACACAGAAAAGCTCAGCATAGCGGTAAAAAGCAATAAGGAGCTGCTTGATAGGTTGTGTGAGCTGAAGCTATACTACCCAGAGAATGATACAAATATGAAGCTTTGTGCCAACAAGATAGTGCAGAGCTGGCAGGCGGCATCAGGATCCACAGTAAATTCAGCAGCACTTTCAACATCCGAATTAACCATCAAGAACAGATCCGATAATGCGGCCTTTATAATCCCGATAAGCGATGCAAAATCAAGTGCCTGCGACATATTGACATTGCTTTGTTCGGCGGTTGATAACTTTGATATTCAAGGCAACTCTGTGTCAGAACTATATAGCACCGAGCAGCAGCTTTGCGACAACAGCGCATTTTATCCTCTGTTTTCGGTAGCAGATAATTATTGCGTGTCTGGCGCTATCTTTAATTATATCGTGGCGGCAGACGGTTCATTTATTGATTTTCGTTTAACAAGAAAGAATGATATGTAATTATTGACCCCGATATCTCAAAATATCGGGGTTTTATAATTAAAAACTATTGACAACAAAATTTATAACTGCTACAATAAATTGAATATTTATGATTTCAGAGTGCAAAATTATGGCAAGAACAAATATAAGATTTGAAACACATTCACATACTCATAATTCTTCAGATAGTGATGCTTCGATTTATGAGATGTGCAAAGCTGCGGCGGATATGGGGCTTTCTTCTATTGCTTTCACCGATCATTACGATCTGACGGAAAGTGATATTGCCCGTGACGGAAGGCCGAAGGACTATAAGCTTCGTGGTTATGACGAAATAATTAAATACCGAGCGGAATTCGAGGATAGATTGAAAGTATATATCGGCGCGGAGATCGGCGGAATAGTGTATTACCCCGAATTTACAAAGCGTATGCTAGAGAACAATGATTTTGATGTTGTTATCGGCTCACTGCATGGACTTAAGGACGAACCGCAATTTTATGAAACCGATTTTACGGCTATCGATTATAACAAAAAGTTGGAGGAATACTTCAAAGTCCTTTATGAACAGTCGCAGCTTGAGTTTTATGATATTTTAGCTCATCTTGACTATCCTGCGAGGTATGTTATCACAAGCGGTCTTAAACCTGATCTTTCGCTTTACAGTGACTATATCGATGAAATATTGAAATCGGTAGCACAAAACGGCAAAGCACTTGAGATCAATACATCAAGGCTGGATAAACAACTTTTCAGGACACAACCTGATGCCGATATTATCAAACGTTTTTATGAGCTTGGCGGCGAATTTATTACAATCGGCTCTGATGCACACACACCTAAGAACATTGCATCGGGATTTGATGCAGCGGTGGAAATTGCGTACCGAGCGGGCTTTAAATATATAACATACTTTGAAAAGCGTACACCTAAAACGGTAAAAATATACTAGAAACGGAGAATTTACTATGGACAAATTATCATATAACATTATCAAAATACTTGAAGAAAACGCCCGTTATTCTGCAAAAGAGCTGAGCGTTATGCTTGATGTAACTGAGGAAGAGGTCAAGAAAACTATTGAAAAGCTAGAGCGTGAGCAGATAATCTGTGGCTACAAGGCTTTTATTGATTGGGATAAGTTCTCGGATTCCCATGTAACTGCACTTATTGAGCTTCAAGTGACTCCACAAGGAAGCACAGGCTTTGAAGATATTGCAGAATACATTATGCAGATGGAGGAGGTTGAGACTGTTTACCTTATGTCAGGCGGTTTTGACCTTACTGTTATTGTTCAGGGTCAGTCCTTCAAAGATGTGGCACTGTTCGTTGCAAAACGTCTTGCTTTGATAGACTGTGTTCAGTCTACTGCAACGCATTTTGTACTTCGCAGATATAAGGAGCTTGGTATTCCCCTTATCAAAAACACCACCGATGATCGGGGGCTGTTATCACTGTGAGAGACTTAAACGAACTTATTAATCCTGAGGTTATTGACATAAAGCCCTCCGGCATACGAAAATATTTTGATATTGCCGAGCAGATGAAGGATGTTATAACCCTAGGTGTAGGTGAGCCTGATTTCCCTACTCCGTGGCATATCCGTCAGGCAGGTATCCGCTCACTTGAACAGTCACATACAAATTATACTTCTAACAAAGGTCTTTTGACCTTGCGCGAAGAAATATCAAAATTTATGACACGCAAGTATGCACTCGAGTATGATGCTTTGAAGCAGATACTTGTTACAGTTGGTGGCAGTGAAGCTATTGACGCTTGCGTGCGCACCGTGATAAAACCCGGTGATGAGGTTATCATCCCGGAGCCTTCATTTGTATGCTATGTGCCTATAGTAAGACTGGCAGGCGGTATTCCCGTCATCATTGAAACTAAGGCAGAAAACGAGTTCCGTCTTACTGCCGACGAGCTTAAAAGTGCTATAACCGATCGTACAAAGTTGGTTATCCTTCCCTATCCTAACAACCCGACCGGTGCAGTAATGCGCCGTGAGCATTTGGAAGAGATTGCCGAAGTTTTGAAAGAAACAAATATCCTTGTACTTTCAGACGAAATATATTCCGAACTTACATACGGTAAGAGCCGCCATGTATCAATTGCAGAGATTGACGGAATGTATGAACGTACTACTGTTGTGACGGGATTTTCAAAATCATATTCAATGACCGGCTGGCGTCTTGGTTTTGCGGTAGGTCCTGAGGAAATAATCACTCAGATGACAAAAATACATCAATTTGGCATTATGTCTGCACCGACCACCGCACAGTACGCTGCTATTGAAGCATTGAAAAACGGTGATGACGATATAGCAAAAATGCGTGGAGAATACGATATACGCCGTAAGTTTATCCTTTCTGAATTCAGAAGACTGGGTCTTGACTGCTTTGAGCCTGAGGGTGCATTTTACGCATTCCCGTGTATCAAGTCAACAGGGCTTACAAGTGATATGTTCTGTGAACGTTTACTTAAAGAAAAACACGTCGCTACCATTCCCGGAACTGCCTTCGGTAACAGTGGCGAAGGCTTTATCCGTATTTCATATTGCAACAGTTTAAGTAATCTTAAAACCGCTATGGAGCGAATTGAGGACTTTTTAAAAGATTTAAAAGAGGAGACAAGCAATGGCTGACTCTGTGACGCGTAAAGCGTATGCAAAACTTAATCTATCACTTAACATTACAGGAACCTTGCCTGACGGTATGCACACCGTTGATATGGTCATGCAATCTATCGATCTGTATGATACTGTAACTGTTGAAAGAACTGATAACGGCATTGACATCTCTTGTCACGGCGCAGATCTTCCTGAAGATATGAACAATATCGCCGCAAAGGCTGCCGAAGAATTCTTTAAATATGCACAGATCGATGGCGGGGTTTATATTAAAATCAAAAAACGTATTCCCTGTGCAGTCGGTCTTGGTGGAGGAAGTACTGATGCTGCTGCGGTTCTTTGTACAATGAACGAGTTGTTCGGCACCAATTATGATGAAGATGTGCTTTGTACTATTGCCGAAAGAATAGGGTCGGATGTTCCGTTTTGCATCAGCGGCGGCACACAGCGTGCGGAGGGCACAGGCACGATACTATCTCCCCTCCCCGAGCTTACTGACTGCGCCTTTGTTGTAATAAAAGAGGGAGAAAAGTTGTCAACCGGAGATATGTATAAAAAGTATGACTCTTTTCCTGATAAGTGTACGCCCGACACAGAAACGCTGATAGAAGCAATCTGTGAGGGAAATGTTGAAGAAGCCGCAAAAGCTATGGCAAATGTGTTTGAACCACTGTGGGGTGAAACTGCTGCCGAGATAAAATCAGAACTTTTGGAATGCGGTGCGATCAATGCAGTGCTTTCAGGTTCAGGTCCAAGCATATTCGGTGTATTTGCTGACGAAAGCAATGCTAATGCTGCACGCTCAAAGCTTTCCGATAAATATGAAAACATCTATGTTTGCACACCAGTATCCGTAAAGAATATTGATGAATAAAAAACAAGCCTGCCTTACGAACAATGCACAATTCGTAAGGCAGGTTTTACTTTATTACAAATACTGCGGAACGGTAGGTTCACCAAGCTCTGTAACACGCTTGAATACTGCGGTATGACGAGGTGTTATAACTCTATCCTCATGCAGACTGCCGAAATACCAGCATTTGAATTCGACATTATTATTTATCTCCTGCAAAAATCCGTTGAGTAGGTTTACATAATCATTTTGCCCTGATCTGAGCAGCATTGCACTCTTTACCATTGATGGAGGCTCATGTGTAATGATATAATCCACCTTCATATCGGCAATCGTAAGGTTTTCAACTCCCTGCTGCATCTGATCCGGAGTGGGTAATTCCATCTTAAACCACTTCTGATTATCGTTTCGTATTTCCTTATCACTGCTCTCACCGCCACCGAAGGTGAATATTCTTTTGTCCTCAATATTGAATATCTGGCCTCTGCATAGATGAAATAGATTTCCCGAAACACGGTGAACAAGCCCTCCCTTCCATACCGTTTCACGGTAGGAATAGACCTTGTCAAGATTATCGTGCGGTCCATCAATAAAGCATATGTTGAATTTGCGCTTACCGAGCATTTTCAAAATACGGCGCTCGTTTCTGCCACCGTTCCAGATAAAACCGAAATCGCCGGCAACAATAAGAGTATCTCCCTCTTTCAACTTTTTCATTTCCTTGGAATACAGACGCTCCTCATCGCCGTGCATATCGCCGGTTACATATACCATAAAATTCCCTTTCAAATTTAATAAAAAATATATTTTATTTATTCAAGATGTATGCTATAATGATTATACTATATTATCAAACATTTTTCTACTGGAATTTTTAAATATTTATAAGACAAAGAGGATAAAGGAAATGAAAAAAATCATCGCTATATTGATCTCGATTGTTATGTTAACCGCTCTTTCAGCGCCGATTGGTGCAAGCGCACTTACTCCGGATTTCAATGTAGAGTCGGAGACGGCGCTTTTAATAAGTCTTGACACCGGCGATGTGATATATGACAAAAATGCCGATGTAAAGCGTGAGCCGGCCGCACTGACTGCTATAATGGTAACCGCATTGTGTATGGAAAACTGCGATGATCTTGATGAAACTGTTACGGTAGACGGTGATATCTGTGACACACTGCTTGGCACAGGATATGTTATCGGCAACCTCAAGGATGACGAGGTGGTTTCTATCCGTACTCTTGTTAATATGGTGATGATTCGTTCTGCGGCCGATGCTGCATTGATACTTGCCGATCATTTCGGCGGAGGTGACATTGACACATTTGTAAAAATGATGAATGACAAAGCAAAGGAGCTTGGTGCTGACAGCACAAAGTTTGCCAATGTTATAGGTATGCACGATGATAATCACTATACTACTGCATACGATATGGCAAAGATCTCACAATATGCAATGGACATTCCGGGATTTATGGATATCTGCTCTGCAACACGATACACTGTTCCTGCAAGCAATAAGAATGAAGAATGGACATTTTCAACCACTAACTATCTTATCGACTACATCACCTCATACTACTACAAATATGCATCGGGAATAAAAACCGGTTATACTGATGAAGCAGGCAGGTGTGTCGTTTCAACAGCATCATATTCAGGCTATAACTATATGTGCATTGTAATGGGTGGTTCTGACAGAAATTCTGCCGGTGAAGTGAGCCGCACAGAGCTTGTTGACTCAAAGGAGCTTTACCGTTGGGCGTTTAATAATTTTGAATATAAGCAGATATGCTCAATTAATACAGTTGTAGCGGAAATACCGGTAGAGCTTTGTTGGGACACTGACTATGTCAGCCTTTACCCTGAAAAGAATTTTAGCGCTATAATTCCCTCCGGTATGGATATTGACTCGATAATTTTTGAGCCGGTATTAAAGGAGGAATCGGTTTGGGCGCCGGTAAATAAAGGTGATATACTCGGCTATGTCAGCATTATTTGTGAGGAGCGTGAGATAGGTCAGGTAAATCTTGTTGCAGGTGACACATTAAAGCGCAATCCGATAATGTTTATCGGCAAGCTTGGCAGTATTATTCTTAACTCGTTGGTATTCAGAATTTTGGCAATTGCACTCGTTATTATGCTGATCGCAGCAATAATCATCAACATTATCCATAACAAGCGCAAGAGAAGACATATTAAGCGTGTAAAACCTATGAGAAAACTTTAAAATTCCTCTTGCAATATACACCTTATGCTGATATAATGACCTCAAATCAACAAGTATTCAGGTGATGTTTATGAAAATTAAGGCTTATCAAAGTAAAAAAGAGGCTAAAGATCAGTTAATAGAAATACCTTTTGAGCAGTTTGTTAAAACTGATGATGCTGAAAATCATATGCTCAACATATACCCTGAGCTTACATTTCAGAAAATACTCGGCTTTGGCGGTGCATTAACCGACTCCGCCGCTGCTTGCTACGCAAAAATGAGTGACAAGACAAAACGCAAGTTTATAGAGCTGATGTTTGATAAAGAAAAAGGGCTCGGCTACAACTTTTGCAGAAATCATATTAATTCCTGCGATTTTTCGCAGGATGGTTATACATATTGTGAAGAAAATGACGAAACACTCGAAACATTTGACATAGCACACGATAAAAATGAGATAATACCTCTTATTCTTGATTCCAAAGCAGCATCCCCCGATTTATTGTTGTTTTCTTCCCCATGGAGTCCTCCTGCATATATGAAGGATACCAATAATATGCTTTTCGGCGGCAAGCTCCTCAAAAAATACTATGATCTTTGGGCTCAGTATTTTGTAAGATACATTGAAGA
>JAXJVX010000052.1:0-2829 GCA_036308305.1 Acutalibacteraceae bacterium
AAATGATAAAGCGAAAAGCATTTAGGACAAACGCCTATTGTAAGTCCTATCCAGTATCCATTCAGATATTTTTGTTTAAGCAGCGCTTTGAATGAGGAGCGTGTCTCTCGACTGGATCTGATAGCCGGATCATAATAAAAACGGTAGCCTGCCTTTTTCATACGGTAGTGCATCTCGTTATCCTCAGTACGGGCAAGATTTTCGTTATATCTGCCGACCTTATCGAACACGGATTTTCTGTATGCCGCAAATGCAGCGGTGCTTACATAACACGGCTTTTCCTCATGGCGGAAAGCCGCAAAGCTACCGCCGAACATCGAATTCTCGGCAACATTCACGATCTCACTCCATTTAGTGTTTTCCACCGGCACGCTCACGACCTTGCCGCCGCATATATCCTGTCCGGACATTATCGTTTTCACATTCTGCGAGATAAAATCGTCTGCTATCTCAGCATGAGCATCAACACGCAGAATTATATCGCATTTTGCGTGGGAAAGCGCCACATTCCAACCGCAGGGCAGAGTACGTTTAGGGTTATCATCAACCGTAACTCTCATAAATTCACCGCTGCTTTGTGCAAACTCGGTCATTATTTTTTTGGTATTATCGGTCGATGCGCCATCTATCAGTACAACCTCGATCTTTCTGTGATCATAATCCTGCCGATTTAAGCAATTAAGCAAATTATTTATGCTTTTTTCCGCATTGTATGCAACTATTATAAAAGATACCGTCATATTTTTTGACCGTCCCTCAAATTCGTTATATTATTATTTTAACATTAAACCGACGGTGTGTCAATCATATGCATAAGTGCAGGTTGAAATTTGACGGATTGTTTGATATAATGATAGAAATTGATTTTGAATGGAGAAAACAAATGGCTGAAACAATAACACAATGGCTTACCGAGATAGGTCTTTCACCGGAAATTGCAGTATTTATAATTTCAATGTTTCCCATCCTTGAACTGCGTGGCGGACTGATTGCGGCGGCACTGCTCAAAATGCCGTGGCTCAAATCATTCACTATTTGTCTTATCGGTAATATTCTGCCGCTGCCTTTTATACTATTGTTTATTCAGAAGATATTTAAAATAATGAAAAAGTTTAAATACACTAGAAAGATTGCTGAATATTTTGAGCGCAAGGGTGAGAAAAATGCCGCAAAAGGCAATAGTCGTTCGCTCTGGGGCAAGATTGTTTTTGTTTTCTGCTTTGTCGCTATTCCGCTGCCCGGCACCGGCGGCTGGACAGGTTCGCTTGTAGCATCATTTATGAATTTGAAGCCGAAATATTCCGCTCCTGCGGTATGCTTGGGTGTAGTTGCCGCAGGCATCATAATGTCGGTCATCTGCTACGTATTCCCCGAGCTTGGTTCACAGTTGTTCGGTCTTTAATTCAAAACGGCAACGCCGATAGAAAGATACAAAGCAAAAATAAGCCATACTATATACGGCGCATAAAAATACAGAGTTTTTCGGTTGCATTTATAGTATTCGTATGCGGTGTAAACAGCGAGCAGCAGGATTACCACTGCAATAACGGCAGCCGCCGTAAACATTTTGAAACGGAAAAAAGTTACCTGCCAAATAATATTGATAAAAAGTCCGGCGATGTAAAGCGCACGGGCTTTTTTACATATCGGCTTTGTTTCGCCGGTGCCGATATAATCGGCAATACCGATAAAAATATAAAGCAGTGTCCACACAACAGGGAAAAGCCAGCTGGGAGGAGCAAGCGGCGGTTTATTTAACATAGCGTAAACAACTTTTGAATTTTGAGTAAGCAGCCCTGCGATAATACCGAGTATCTGCGGTATTGCAAGACATTTTATTAGTCTTTTCAGATTAATAGTTTTTATCATAATATTACCCCTTATATTTTCTTGCTTGTAAATATTATGGTGTTTATGCCTAAAAAAATACTTAAAGCCTTACTAAAAATCAAAGCGACCGAGAAAAGGCTACTTCTCATAAGGATGATAAAAACCTCGATGAATCTTTCATCGAGGTTTTTCTTGTGTCTACACAGTACAATTATGTGAATTTGTATATCAATTTTTCTCTGTTTTTTATAAGCATTATTTTCAACATATATCATCATATTATTATATAAAACAGCATAAAATAACACGCTCAATAAACCCGAAACTGCTCCTATAAGTGCATGATCAACATTTTGAGATTTTAACGCAATGCCCAAGGCGCACCACACCATGAAAGAAAAAACAATTTTAAATCTATTTTCTTTTCTCCATTTTTTCTTGAAAAATGCTATTTTTTCTTTTAGTGTAAACGAACTATTTTCCAAAGCTTCCAATAAGTTGTTATCGGCGACCTTTTTATACTCATTGTCATCAATTTTTTCGCCAATAAAAAGCTCGTTCAGGGAAATGTGTAGTACGTTGCATAAATCTTGCATAATTGAAACATCAGGCAAATTCAAACCTCGTTCCCACTTTGAAACTGCATTTTTGCTTATATTCAATCGCTCAGCTAATTGTTCCTGTGTTAAGAATTGTTTCTTTCTGTTTTCGGAAATGAATTTTCCGATTTTGATTTGATCCACAAATAATCACTCCTTTGCAAAAAAGTATATCATATACATTCACCTTGATACACATACTTGCGGTTTACTTTCTAAAATTATCATTAATTTTGTTGAAACCGGAATGAAAATAATTACTCTCTGTCTTAACAGAACCAGCATCGCATTTGTATGTACAAAAGGTGACAAGGGCTAAGCCCAAACCCTTATTTTGATTTAATGGTTTTAAGTGAAGAAATTAACATTCTGCGAATTGCCCCGCAATCGTTTTGTAATG
>JAXJVX010000053.1:0-7902 GCA_036308305.1 Acutalibacteraceae bacterium
CTCCCGATATACCACAAAAAAAGTGCAGTTTACCAAGATGAAAAAGGTAATCACTTTACACTTGGAGGACGTAATCACATTCGCTTTACAGGAGAAATACCCGAATGGTATCTTGAATGTGGCGAATGTAATATGAAATGGCAAGAGACAAAAAATATCGGTAAATACTTGACGATTATGCTATGCGAGGAATAAAAGTATGATTATGACTTTTGATTTTGCATTAATAGCACAAAGGGATGCTAAATTAATGAAAGAAATAAATGATGCTATGTTAAGCCAAAGAAATGAATTTATATATACTGATATACATAAGCTTTCCTTTATTTCGTCTAAACAAACGGTAATTGTTGAACCATTATCTGCAAACAGCCCCTTTCATCACAAAGTAGTTCCGAAAGAAATAAAATATTCTGCTGTGAGAAAAATGTTAGATGATAATTGGGATATATGCGAAGACGAAATTATGGATGTCAATTAAACTTTTATTGATTTCCCCCCTTTGCTGATAGCAGCACAGGCTGCAATTAAGGAAAGCAAGTAATTGCTGACTTTATAAAGCAAAACAATCCGCCCGAAGAAATTCGGGCGGATTTAGTATACTAAAAACTATTGCAATATTATAGGAAATGATATAAAATGGTTTACATCTTTCCAAATAAGGGGCAATCACAATTGAACAGTGTAAAAAAATTATCATACAAATCAATAGTTTCTCTAGGTTTTTTGGTTTATTTTTTTAGTTATGCAATGCGTTTGAATTATTCTGCCTCTCTCGTAGCCATTGTATCAGACCTTAAAATCTCTAATACCATGGCGTCTGCGGCAGTTACAGGTAGTTTTATTACGTACGGAATAGGTCAGGTTATCTGCGGTTTTATTGGTGATAAAAATTCCCCCGTAAAGATGATATCTGTAGCTATGCTCGGAACAATTTTAGTCAATATTTCAGTGTCTTTTTCTTCTGACATTGCTGTAATAACTGTTTTATGGTGCATAAACGGTGTGTGTCAAGCAATGCTTTGGCCGCCGCTTACACGATTTGTTTCTGAACAAGTTGGAGTGGATAAATATTCAGATGCAATAACCTGTGTCGGACTTTCGGCATCAACAGGCACCATCTTCGTTTATCTTTTTGTGCCCATTATACTTGAAATTGCAAACTGGAGAAACGTTTTCAGATGTATGGCCATCTTCGGTGTAATTATGATGATTGTGTGGGGTTATGCTACAAGGAATATCCCTACACGCAAAGCTGAGGCAAGAGCAAAAGCTCAGAACGAAAAGACAATATCTGTATGGGGCATTATATCTCTAGCGGGACTAATTCCGATATTTATCACAATATCTTTACACGGCATTTTAAGAGATGGCATTCAGACATGGCTTCCATCTTTAATGAATGAGCAGCTTGGGCTAAGCGAGTCCTCTTCTGTGTTAAGCGCAGCGCTGCTGCCTGTTTTAAGCATGGCAAGTGTTTTAATTTCTAATGTAATTTATCATAAAACCAAAAGCGAAATCAAAACATCGGCAATTATGTTCGGCCTGGCTTTTGCAGCAACAGTACCACTGGCGATTGGATTGAAAATCCCTGCACTTATGACTATTGTTTTTTCGGCTATGATTTCAGGCTGTATGCATGGAGTGAATCATATGCTGATTTCCCTTATTCCTAAAAACTTTGCAAAATTCGGTATGGTTTCAACATTCTCAGGCATACTTAATGCTTTTACTTATATTGGAGCGTCTATATCGTCCTACGGATTTGCGGCCATTGCTGATTTTAGCGGCTGGAATACCGTTCTTATAAGCTGGTGTATCATAGCTTTCATAGGAACAACACTATGCTTGTTTAAGCTTAAAAGTTGGACTAAGTTTATTGAACAGCAATAAACTTATATAAAGATACCTTTCCCTCTTTTGCGTATAGCATGACAGGCTGCAATTAAGGAAAGCAAGTAATTGCTGACTTTATAAAGCAAAACAATCCGCCCGAAGAAATTCGGGCGGATTTTTCATCTTATAAAGTGTGTTGATATTTTTTCCTCTTTTTCGGGAAGACCGTATTTTTCTTTGCCAAGTGCAATGCTTTTAATAAGGAACGACATATTTTCAGCTAGAGTTCTCATAGTCTGCAAGCCTTCAAGGTCTTGTTCGGCATCGCCCGGTGCTCTGCCGTGGACGCTGTTCCAATATTGACTCGAAGCCACCGGCATACCGGAGATAGTGAAGTACTTGTTCAGCTCATCAAATGTAGATGAAAGACCGCCGCGTCTTGCAACGGCAATGGCCGCACCGACTTTCATAGTTTTATCAAATGAGCTGCTGTAAAACAAGCGGTCAAGAAAAGAGATAAGCGTACCGTTGGCAGAAGCATAATATACAGGACTGCCTACTACAAGCCCATCACACTTCTCAAATTTCGGAGCTACCTCGTTTACAATATCATCAATAGCGCATTTACCGTTTTTATAGCAATATCCGCAGGAAACACAGCCTCTGATATCCTTTGCACCGATCTGCACAGTTTCGGTTTCAATGTTGTTATTTAAAAATACCTTTTCCATTTGAGCCAGGGCAATGGATGTATTGCTGTTTTGTCTCGGACTGCCGTTGATAATTAATACTTTCATTATATTTACTCCTTTTCAGTCAATAGATTATCAATTTTTTCTTTGGTTGCAAGATCTGCAGAAAAAGCAGTTGCGGCGCCGCAAACAGTACCGAGCAACAATGCGTTTTTGTAGCCCTTATCAGCACCTGCAATAAAGCCTGCAACCATTGAGTCGCCTGAGCCTACTGTGTTTATAGCGCTACCTTTTATCGCTTGTTTTATATGTACTTTAGTATGTTCATCAACCAGTACAGCGCCGTCCTTGCCGAGCGATACAAGTACATTTACAGCGCCTTGTGCCTGCAACTCCTTTGCCGCAAAAACAATATCTTCGGTGTCGGTTAAATTTCTTTTGCAAAGCTCCTGCAGTTCATCTTTATTAGGCTTGATAAGCCAAGGTCTATATTTCAACGTATTCTGCAAAAGCTCACCCGATGCATCAACAACAAAGCGGACACCCTTGCAGCGAAGACGTGACATTATCTGCTCGTATATATCTTTCGGCATTGATTTCGGTATGCTTCCGGCGAGAACAAGAGTATCACCGCCGGTCAAATTATCAAGCTTGTCATAAAGCTTTTTTATATCATTTAAGCTGATGTCAGGACCTTGCGCATTTATCTCTGTTTCGACATCTGCTTTGAGCTTGACATTTATGCGAGTCAGACCGCTTTGCAGCTTTATAAAATCGGTTTTTACACCGAAACTGCAAAGAGCATCACACAACGCATCCCCTGTGAAGCCGGCAACAAAGCCGAGAGCGGTATTATCTTTGCCAAGCTCACAGAGTACTCTTGAAACATTTATTCCCTTGCCGCCGAAAAAGATATTTTCCTTGCTTGAACGGTTGGTCTTACCCATAACAATACTATCTGTGTAAACACAGTAATCAAGCGCAGGGTTCAATGTAACGGTGTATATCATAATGTACATCTCCGAAAATAGTATATATAAAAGTATATCGTTGTTAATGAATAATATCAAGCAAATCTTAAAAACAGCTTTAAAAAATTTTTAAATTTTTTTAAAAATTCTTGTCCGATTTTATATGTTTTTCTTGTCTATATAAGTAAAGGGGTAAATTTTATGCTCTTTTTCATATAAAATTATATTATTTACACAAAATTATATTGTATTTTGCACTGTTGTGTGATACAATGCAATTACAAATGAGGTAATATTATGAAGAAATTATTAGCTGTTTTTGCGTTGGTGTGACGGAATAAAAGAGCTGGAGCTTCCGAAATCTCTCAAATCAATAAATCGGGCTCTTCCATTCTGTTGTGTTTACCTTGAAAAAGTTACTGTAACCCCAAGCACAACATACATTGAAGACGCTACATTCAGTTACACTTATAACCCTGTTACTTTCTACGGCTATGAGAATTCATATATTGAATATTATGCTGCTAAAAACAATCACAAATTTGAAAGCATTGGTGTATTAGGTGATGTAAATCAGGATGGTAATTTTAACGGCAAGGACGTGCTGGAGCTTCGCACGTCTATTGTAGGGCTTGAAAGTGAGATTGACGAGTATAATTCCGACGTTAATTTTGACGGCAAGATCAACGGTAAAGATGTGCTCAGCATCCGCAAACAGTTAGTTGGAATTACTTATTATCTTGGCGAGGATACTACACCCACCGAGCCTGATCCTGTTGAAACTCCTTCCGATATAGTTGTTGAAACACCCGATAATGCATGATTCATATTGTACTCCTATATTCAATGATACTCTTTTTTGCAAAGAACGACCTGGAAACAGGTCGTTCTTTGCTTTTTTGATATCGGGCAATATCTTAAAAATCCATGCTTTATTAAAAATGCTTTAATTGTAAAGTTGTATTATCAGCTTTGTAATTCACAGTAATTTAATATCAACTCCTATTAAGTGTAAGAACTTAAGTATTTTCCAATTAAAATATGCACCCCGAAAGTTCCTGACTTTTAGGGTGCATACCATTTTTGGATACTATCTTAAGTGTTCAAGAGAAGCAAAGAACATTTCCCACGGGTCATCAAAGTAATCGTACAGATTAACTCCGCCGCCATTTGTGCTTTTCATCTGATTGTAGGTGTATTCTTCGCCCATAGTGATGATATCACCGATGGTGATATCGAAACCTAGTGTATTTACATATTTACAGAATTCATCCAACGGATCGTCTGCATTATATGTTTCAAACAGTGCATCAAGCACCGCTTTATCGTTCTTTGCAAGTTTATAGAGTTTACCGAAAATATCATCCATTTTAAAGTGTTTTTGCCAGCTCCTTAATATAGTTGCGGAATTCATTGCCGAATTCGGGGCTTTTAAGCGCCATTTCAACATTTGCCTGCATATAGCTGAACTTATTGCCCATATCATAGCGAGTACCGGAAAAATCAATACCCATCATACCTTTTTTAATAGCAAGCGTTTTCATAGCATCTGTGAGCTGAAGTTCTCCGCCTGCGCCTCGCTCTGTATTTTCAAGGATAGTGAATATTTCAGCAGGCAAAATACATCTGCCGAGTATAGAATAGCAGGACATTATCTCATCATCCTTTGGCTTTTCTATCATATCCGAAACACGCATTATCTTGTCATTTATCTTGTCAACCTTTAATGAGCAGTATTTGCTGACATCTGCTCTCGGTACTTCCTTCACACCGACAACACCGAGCCCGTACTGATCGTAAACCTCAGCAAGTTCACCGATAGCCGGCACATCTCCTATGATAACATCGTCACCGTAAAGCACAGCAAACGGATCGTCACCAACAAAGGATTTTGCCTTGAGCACAGCATGACCCAGTCCACCTGTTTCGCCCTGACGCAGAAAATAGACGTTTGCAATATGTGATACTGCTTCAACAGTTTTGAGCATTTCATGCTTTTGCTTTTCTCTCAAATTTGTTTCAAGCTCAAAGGAATGGTCAAAATGGTCTTCAATTACATTTTTGCCACGATTGGTAATGATGAGTATGTCGGTAATTCCGGCAGCGGCCGCCTCTTCAACGATATGCTGAATAGCAGGCTTGTCTACTATCGGCAGCATTTCCTTCGGAACAGCCTTGGATGCCGGTAGTATTCTTGTGCCCAGTCCGGCTGCGGGTATTACCGCTTTTTTAATAGTCCCCATAAAATTTTTCTCCCCATTGTTTTATTAATAATTGATCATACCCTAATAGATCAATTCAAGTACTGTGCTCAAAACCTGCACAATGATCGTTACTGCAAGCATAAGATAAATAGCAATATATCCGCATATTACGCCGATCATTCCGCCTTTTGCCGTTGACCCTGCATTTTTTATTGCAAGCATTGGATAATCCGGCATAGCTTGCTTTATCTTTTTTATCCTGCTTGCTGCAAAGCTCATATACATATAGTTTGCTCTTAATGAGAGTATTATTACAAATGCTATCATACAGCCACCGAGCAAGGTCGATAATGCACCGTTTGCAGAAACCTTTGTAGCAAACTCTTCAAAGCTGTGTAGTGCCTCGCTATCAAACTGCTCTTCGTGTTCAGGAGAAAGATAATCGCCGTTTTCATCAAGGTTTTCTTTGCTTATTTCTACAATATCTTCAACAAACTCGCGTACTGCATCAATAGTTGGGACAGAAATTGCAATATCTGCCGCCGTAAACAAAAGACCGATACATAATACTATTGCACCGATCTTGTTCATTCTGCGGTAGAAAAACCAACCGGCTGCAATTATAGGTGATACTAAAAGTCCCAATAAAAATACAGGAAGGTTAAAAGATATTTTTGAATTTTTATCACGCATTCTGATAAAGTTCTTCATCACCTTATCAGAATTTTTGCCCACAAATTCAGCCATCTCTGCTTCAGGCACACCGAGAATCTCATTGCTCGTATATGTATTACCATACTTGTTTTCAGGTTCTGTCGGTGACGCAGCGGGGATATCAGTTTGCTCAACTGTGACAGGAGTAACAAGCTCCTTGCCGCAATAACGGCAAAAGCGCGAGCTTTGGTCATTTACAGTATTACAATTTTCACAAAGTACAACATTTTTATCCATAATTATATCCTCATCCAAACAGTAGTATTAGCAGATTAGCTAAAATGCCGGTCACAAAATATGCAGCACCCGCCAAAAAGAAATTAACACCGCCCTTGCGGTATATCTCATAACTGTCCTCAATGCCTTCCTTTTTTAGTTCGCTGAGCGCAGAGAACACTTTTCTGCGATATATCCAGTCACCAAAAAGACCAAACAGCACCCGCACTGATATCATAAGCATTTCCACAACAGCAAGAGTCATAAACTGCTCGCTGCCCATGAATTCTGCCATTTGCTCGTTGCTTTGCATTATCTGTTGATAATTTGAAGGCAAAGCAAGTGTACACATTGCCATTGTAAATACATCAAATGCAGCGCTTATGCAACCGGTTTTAAAGCATTTGCGTGAAAAAAGCCACATGGTAGGGAGAAGGAACGCAGCCCAGTTCCAGCGCACAAATACCCTGCGCTTTATGTTGTCACGGAAGATGCGGACATAGCGAAGCGCATTCACGCCGACAAATTCCGCTATTCTTTGAAGCTTGAAACCGTTGATGTCCTCGTTTTTGTCAAATCCGTTTGATGAAAAGAAGATATTTACACGGTCATTGAGTGGATCATCACCCTGCTGAGCGTATTCGCTCTGTGTGTCCTGATAATCTCCGTCTTTCTTGATATGAATACCGCATTTTGGACAGAAGCGGTTGTCTTCATCATTTATGTCAATATGCATACCGCAGTTGGGACACACATGATGCTGTGCTTTTTCTTTCTCTTGCGGCATCGTCCATTGCTCAGGAGTGCCGTGGGCATTGTCATAAAAACACTTGCCGTTTTGCAAAAAGCACTCTCTGTGATGCGGTGCGCCGCATTCAGGACATACACAGACCTCGCCATCCTCCAGAGAGAGTCCGCAAACGGGACATATCATATCTTTATATTTATCCATTACTTACCTCTGCTAATCAATTTTTGCGGAATTGAGAATACTGTTTCAAAATAGCTTCTGCCGTAATTATGAAACAGTCCGCATTCTATCATTCCCTTTAATTCCATCTGTGTCACCCACTTGACACAATCGACCTCTTCCTTTTGCAGACGGAGATCCTCAATATCACAATTGCATTTTACCGCCCAAATATCATTGAGTGAGTACTTACGCAGCATTCTTCTGATATGCACCATTTCACGCCGCGGCGGACGGATGCCGAGTTCCTCATTCAATTCACGGATAGCGGCATGTCTCGACCCCTCACCGGATAGTGC
>JAXJVX010000054.1:0-3085 GCA_036308305.1 Acutalibacteraceae bacterium
ATATATAATAAATCTCACCCGGTTTAACATCGATTGTTTGCTCAATCCAGCCTTGGCGTATTGTTTTTTCACCACCAAATAAATTTTCGTCTATAAGGTTTTGCCCTGAAATATTATTGATTTCTTCAAAAATATCCGAGCCTTGGGGAACAAAGCTTTCATTAATATCGCTTAGAGAAAACTCAGTCTGGAATTCATTTGAAAAATCATGACCGCACGCCCAATTTTCTGTATTAGGTGCATAAGCACCAACATATTTGTTGTTGTCGATTGCAGTTTCAACTCCGCTGTTTGCAGCAGGTGAGCCGTTGCTTATTGAAAAATTCTTGCCGAAATTGATCTCGCAGTTATCGGCATAGAGATTGCCGTCAAAATATGCACCGTCACCGTAGTATACACTCGGCATAATATTGTTGTAAAACTGGTTGCCTGTCCATACGGAACCGATAAACTTATTGTCCTCAAACGGATTTTGCAGGTTTCCTGTTGCAATTCTGCCACAATCGGCAAAGGTGTTGTTATAGATTTTGTTATTGTAGGACGGGTTATTGATTATCATGGCATGGTCAACATTATAGGCAACATTGTGATGTACCGTATAATTCAAGCTGCCGTTATCAAGATAATATGCAACAAACATACGCTCGTCGTTGCAATCGTGTACTATATTGTGGTCAATTTCAACAGTACCTTCGGCATCGAATTTATATGTGCCTATACCCGAAACATCGTTGGTGTTGACTCCGCAATTTGATATGTCATTGTTGCAAACGCGCAGATTTTTAGTTGTGCATATAATCGCAGTACGACCCACATTTTTGATCGTATTGTGTGAAATCAGCGTATATTCGCACCGCTTAGGTTCAATTGCTGCTGCATTTGAATTTATGTAGTTTACATCGTGAATGTAGTTGTTTACAACGCTACAGTTGTTACCGTAAATAATTACGCCGCCTTCTGCACCGTATGCGATTTCGCAGTTTTTTACAACAGAGTCGCTGCCGTGCAATTCAACACCCCACCAATCAGACTCCCAAGGATAGTGGCGTGTGATATTTGAATGGTAAAAATAAAATATCTTGTTTGAATCAAGTGTTAAATGCGTGCTGCCCTCATTGTTCTGCACATTTGCACCATTTAATTCAAGACCGGAGATGGTTATGTAAGATTTATCCCTTACATCAAAAGCTTGACCGCGTATAGAGCATTCAATATTTAGCGAGTTGATATCAACATCAGCTTCAGGCTTGTAATATATAGTGCCGTCTTCATAGTACCACTCGTTTTCATCGTCAAGAAGACAAAGCTTGTCATAAAGATAAAAATTTGAGTCATCCGTAGGTGAATCCCAACCTGAATTCAGCTTATTATAATTGAGCGAGGTTGAGGTGTTTTGTGTGATGGTTGATGAGTAGTAAAGATAATGGCTTGTGCCCTGGATTGCTATTTTTGCTCCTATCAACTCGTTTTGGGTGAAGGGGATAGTAGATGTGTTTGCATAGCTGTCCGACGCACTCGTTGCCGAAATAGTATCACCGACAGATATAAATGAATCGGTATTTTTATTGGGATAGCGGCACAGTGTTGCTGATTTGCCGTTTACAAATATTTGATTTTCATCACCACGCCAAAGGGTATGTTCGATTTTGTAGATCCCGTTTTTGTATTCTTCCCAAGTGCCTTTTACCGTTTCGTTGCCGCTGATTACAACTTTATCATTTTTGTAAGCGGTAAAGGTGATCGGCGCGCCGTTCATACCGCTGTTTTTGGGTTTTATAGTTTCACGGTATACGCCTTCTTTAATAATACACGTATCGCCTGCGGTTAGTATATCTGCCGCTTTCTGAATGGTTAAAAAAGGCTTATCCTCTGTGCCGTCACTATTGTCATTTCCGTCCTTGGAAACATAATACAATGAGCTGTTGCGGATTTTAACAAGTCCTGCGCAGTATTTTCTCAAATACAATACATCCTTTAAATTGACCTTGCCGTCTTTGTGCAGGTCTGCAGCAAGCAATGAAGCGTTATCAGCGGGCTCAAGCTTTACGAGTACCTTTCTTAAATGCAGAACATCATGACCGTTGATAAGCGAATCCCCGTTACGATCGCCGTATATAACAAGGTCGGCGGCGTGTTTGTTATTCACATATAATTTGTCGCCCGTTGCAAGTGTGCTTTTGCTATCAAGCGAGATGCTGCCGGGATTGTTAAAGTAAGAGTATATCTCATCGGTCGGTGTATTCGGCTCAATACCGCAAATAATATTGTTTTCGGGAACATATTTAATTCTTGCACCGCATTTAATATCGATTGCATCAGACGTGCTTTCCTGCGCCAATGACAAAAAGGACGGAATAATACAAAGTAATATTGCAGTGCTTAAAATGACAGCACATATTCTTTGCAGGATTATGACGTTCTTGATTTTTTCACAAAAAGAGAAATAATAGGTCATAATTATATCCGTCCTTTATTTTAATACATATTCAGTTTATCATTTATTTTTACATTAGTCAATGTCGGTTTTATCAAATGTGAAATCGTCTTTCTTAACATCACAGATGTAGTGCTTTCCGTCCTTGATCTTGCCGTCAAGCAAGCCTTCCGAAAGCGCATCTTCGATCTTGGTTTGTATAGCACGCTTTAAGGGTCTTGCACCGTAAACATCGTCAAAGCCTTCGTCTGCAATTTTTTCAATTGCAGCATCTGTGAATTCAACGGTTATTTCACGGCTTTCAAGAAGCTTAGAAACATTTTTGAGAAGACGAGCTGCTATCTGTTTGATATCATCCTTTGCAAGCTTGTGGAATACGATAATATCGTCAACACGGTTTAAAAATTCCGGCTTGAACTGACGTTTTAATTCTGCCATAACATCATTTTTGATCTCGCTGTCTGCCTTTGAAACCGTTTCACCGAAGCCAAGACTTTTCTTTTCTGTGATCATTCTTGCTCCGACATTTGATGTCATAATAATAACAGTGTTTTTAAAGTTGACCTTTCTGCCTTGCGAATCGGTGAGCATTCCGTCATCAAGTATCTGCAAAAGGATGTTGAAAATATCGGGATGAGCCTTTTCAATCTC
>JAXJVX010000055.1:0-1377 GCA_036308305.1 Acutalibacteraceae bacterium
AATATTACACTACCGCAGAATCTTCGCTCAACGATATTGTAACATATCGAAATCCGAGCAGTACTTCACGTGAGGCTTCAAATCTTACATATGAAAGAATAAAAAACGGAGCTGCTACCTTGTATAGTAAAGGACTTAATGATGCTGCAAGCTCTCTTGTTCCGAATCTTGCATCCGGCGGTGCCAACAAAACACAGTTTGTGTTATTTGTGTCTGACGGTAAGCCCTCCGATCCCGATAGTGAGACATATTACGAATCACAGGTCGAAACGCTCGTCAATAAGATCAAAAAAATCGACGGCGTTGAAAAAGTGTATTTCTACACGGTAGGTATCAATCTTAGCGAGGAGGATTCGATCTATCTGCAAAAGATGGCGGAGTTTGCTAATAGCATTGATGGTGTTACAGGCGTTTACGGTGATTATATTGATGTTCAGAACGCTGCCGATCTCGGCACAGAGGTAGGTACCAAGGTATCGCAGGTTGCGTCAGGCTCAGCAGTATATACCGATGTACTTTCAGAGTATTTTGAATTTGTTGAGCCGTTGTCCTACAAGCTTACCATTGCAGACGATAAGAATTATACAGAGAACGCATCTGTGGTAATGCAGAGCAGCAGCGTTTCGTACAGTGCTGATACGCTCACCTGGATAATTCCCGAGCCAACTAAATACTCGAAGCTTACCTTCACGGTAAAGCTTAAAGACAGCTATATGAGTTCGGGTGTCACAAATGTACCGACCAATGCATCGGCAATATTTGAATCGGCTGATGAGGTCTGGAGCGATTCCGCAGAGGATGAGAACTATCTAATCGAAAAGCCAAAGTTGACTTATGAAAATGCAAGCGTTGCGGTGGATAAGTCAATTGAGTGGATATCATCAGACGGTATCGCAAGGGTTACTGCAACTCTTGCCGTCAGAGGTTCAAGCGGTGAGGCAAGCTTTACCGATTCTATCAACACTTCGGTGTTTGAGTATTATTCGGGCTACGCTCCTGCTTCAAGTGTGGGTGATGCGCCCATTGTATCTAACGGCATCGTTAGCTGGAGTAAATCGGATATGTCCTATAACGACGGTATCGTAACACTCACATATTATATCAAGGTCAAAAGCCTTGAGCAAAACGGCACACTTGAGGATAGCGCAACCGACAAAGGACCGACCTTTAAATTCGGCAATCAAATCTGTACAGAAACAAGCGGCGAAAGCACTTTCTCTATGACAACGCTTGATATCGAGTACAATAAATTCAGCGTCACAGCCCGTGTGTCCGACAAGAATAACACGAAGCTACCGACTGCTTACACCATCAAGGACAGCAGCGGTATAGAATTTGCCGTTGATGTAAATAGCAATGATGTTTACACCAATACAT
>JAXJVX010000056.1:0-2018 GCA_036308305.1 Acutalibacteraceae bacterium
TAATGAGATCATCGCCGCATTCCATCAGATGTAAAGTCCGCTATTTTCAAGCTCATCCAACAAAAGATCGCCCATAATATCAACATTGAAAGGAGTGATAATAAATGTGCTGTTTGCTACTCTTTTAAGATTGCCTCTGTTAGCGTATGCAACACCGCTCAAAAAGTCAACAAGGCGGCGTGATACTTCTTTGTTGGTGGATTCAAGATTAAGCACTACTGTGCGCTTGTTATTCAGATGATCGGCAATAGATGTTGCATCCTGGAAACTTTCAGGCTTAACAAGAACTACCTGAAGCTGAGTAGTTGCATGGATGTTTACATACTTATTACGTTGAACTGATGCATCCTTTGATGCTTCCCTCTCTTTGGGCCTTGATGAATAAGAAGATATATCTCTTGCATCCTCTTCATATGTATCCTCACGCTCGTCAACATAATTGCCGGCGAAATCTGTATCATCCTCATACTCGTCCTCTTCATTGATATTGAGGAATTTCTTAAAATTGTCCATAAGTTTCATAGCGTTCTATCTCCTTAAAATTTTATTCAGTTATATATTCTTTTACCGAATAGTGATGAGCCTACCCTTACCATTGTTGCTCCGTGCATTATAGCAAGTGCATAATCGTCCGACATACCCATCGATAATATGTCCATACTTATATTATCCACATTTATACCGCTGTTGTCAATAAACAGTTTCTGCATTTTTGCAAAATATTCAGCTTTTACATCATCAGACTCACCAACAGGACCTAAAGTCATAAGACCTCTAACCCTGACATTCTTCATTTCACCGATATTGTATAAAAGTTCAGACAAGCTTTCACTGTCAATTCCACTTTTAGATTGCTCATAAGCTATATTGACTTCAACAAGCACATCCGATATCACAGAACGCAGCGCACTTACACGGTCAATCTCTTTTGCAAGCTTAACAGAATCAACAGATTGTATAAGCTCAACTTTACCGACGATTTTATTGACCTTATTTGTTTGCAAAGTACCAATAAGTTGGCGGCGAAGCCCGCTATCTAACTCAGCTTCTTTAGAAAGAAACTCCTGAACACGATTTTCACCTATTACTTTGATACCATTTTTATGAGCATAATTTATTACTGAAACATCTACAGTCTTGGTTGCTGCAAGTAAAGTAATATCTTCATAGCATCTTCCAGATTGTTCTGCGGCGAGCGCTATATTCTCACATATCGTCTTATAGTTTTCGTCAAAATCACGACATTTCGCTGAAAACAACTCATTATCCATCAACATCGGCTCCCTTCACTATAACATCATCATATATACGTAGCTCGTCTGCACCGTTATTTGAATTAACGATAACATACTCGCCAGATGAATACGCAATATCTATCTCTCTGAATTTTGTCAATCTGCCAATACGAACATAAACACCCGTTTTGCCATCTACAACACGGACCGCCTTTGCATTAACACGCAAGCCTTCATGTGTATCAATAACGATTTGTGCAGTCTGTGAACGAAGCAGAGAAAGCGAGGAATTCATATAAGAGCATGAGAATACTGCAACTGCCTTGCCGGTAGACTTGTCCTGATTTAGAGAAGACAATGTCATGCTTACTTTTTCGTTTCCCGCTATTGAAAGCTTTATCTGATATGTCACACCCGGATTTAATAAATGAGATTGTTCCTCGGTGATCTTAACAGCAAGATACCACTCATGCGAACTAACTACCTTGCCTACGCTGTCAGCCGATAAATCAGACGGAGTGATACTTTCAAAGTCGGACACAGTCATATTTTTTACATTTGAAAAATCGTAACAGTTTTCATAACCATCGATACTGCTGATAAAATAACCAGACTCAGGACTTGTTACAGAAGCAACACTACTCTCAAAAGCGGATTTTTTATTTTTAATCTCCTGTTCGTATGCATCGATAACCCCGCTAAAATCATCGACTTTGCCGGTTGCAAGCTGGTTTGAGCAAAAAGCAAAGAGCAATTCATTTTCAGCATCATCAATATCAGTGA
>JAXJVX010000057.1:0-1629 GCA_036308305.1 Acutalibacteraceae bacterium
AAAAATTCAAGCATAAATGCAATAAATTTATATTTATTTTAATAAAATACAAAACAAAACCGCTATATACCTTAATAATGTGTATATAAGCGGTTTTATAATTATAATTTTTTTACTATACCAATGATATATTTGCGAAGCTGCAGTACATCCTTGCCGTTAATACTGTCGTCATTGTTTATCAAAGCAGCCTTTTCGATAATATCGCTGTCAAGCCCTACAATGTATTTACGCAAAGCCAATACGTCCTTACCGTTGATGTTACCATCTCCGTTAACATCGCCTTTTTCATATTTTTCAAAAACAGCGGTAACGGTTATCGTTTTATCTTCGACAGGCGTAACATCGATAATTTCGCCTTCGGCATCATAGCCCTCCCAGTCTGCTAAATAGTAGCCTTCATCAGCAACCGCCTCAAGCCTTATCGGATAAGCGGTATAATAATAGCCGATATAGGTGTCGTTTGCAAACGGTGTGAGATCAATTTCTTTACCGTTAAGTATAAGCGATCCACCGGTGTTGCCGTTAATATTGATCTTTACCTTTTCAAGTGTAGCGCGAATATTGCAGGCATCACCAAGAAAGTCGGCAGCATAAGATTGACGCCTTTTTAAGAAATTGTAGACTTGATTGTATCTGCTGTATGCTCCGTTAACACTTCCGTTGTTAAAACGGGCATAATGATCGCTGAAATGAGTTGAGTAGGAGTTTTGATATTCGGTTAATTTGCTTTCCCAATTCTTCTGTCTGAAATTGATATATGTAATATCGAGGAAGGAATTTATAAACTGTCGTTTGAAATCAGCGTTTTTCAGAAGTGAGAACAGCATATGTGAATAGTAGCCGTCATCCTTTTCCAACTTAATGATAGCAGAAAGACTATCGTAATAGTATGCACAGGTGCCTGAGTTATACTCGCCTGCGGAATACTCCGTGTCATAAAGTAAAAATCGCCATCTTCCATCACCGTATTCGGAATTTTTATCAACACTTCTTGTTCTCCACAGAGCGATGTTATTATCCGGCCAGTCATTATTACATATGTACATTTCAACCGACATATAATCTATAAAGCTCTGCATATCCATCATTTCGCAGGCTTTCTCGTAGTTGGCAGTATCTTTCATTTTGTTGCCGGTTATAAATTCATAGGTATCATACAAAAGCCGCATATCATCTTCGGTGCCTTCTTCGATCTCATTACGCTTAATGATAACTACATCGTCTGAATCAACACCATACTTTTCTTCAAAATACTGTGCAGTATAGTCCTCTTGCAGGGTATAAATACCCCAGTATTCACCGTTGATAAACATAATACAAGCTTTGCCGGTTTGTGTTTCAATGTCACGGTCGGTTACAAGTGACTGTAGATATGAGTCGGTATATTTGAGCGAAGAAGCGTCATTACCGCCTGCACGCATTACGATGGTTTTGTATTCATCAACTACCTTGCCTTTTTCGTCATAAACAGAGTCAAAGAAGGCATAGTTAAAGCGGTTGCTTCCGCTATACTCAGTACGCGCATAAAAACGAAGCGATTTTTGCAGATTATCACGCCCGCCGGCACCTTGTGTACGAACCCCGCAGTCGGATGAAAAGACCGTACCGTCATTATCAATATAATCA
>JAXJVX010000058.1:0-3603 GCA_036308305.1 Acutalibacteraceae bacterium
GGAGTGGGTAGTATGAATTTAGGTTTTACTTTCTTTTTCAACAGTATTCTGCTCGGCGTAGGACTTGCAATGGATGCTTTTTCGGTATCGCTTGCTAACGGACTTAACGAGCCGGATATGAAAAGGCGAAAAATGTGCGGTGTTGCTGGTATGTTCGGTTTCTTCCAGGCATTGATGCCGATAATCGGCTGGGTATGTATTCATACTATCGTTCAGTATTTCAAATCATTTGAAAAGCTCATTCCCTGGATAGCGCTTATTCTGCTTTGTTATATAGGCGGTAAGATGCTGTATGACGGTATTAAAAATAAAGATGACGGTGAAGAAAAGCCGGGTGTCGGATTTTTAGCGCTTGTAGTTCAGGGAATTGCAACCTCGATAGATGCGTTGTCAGTCGGTTTTACAATTGCAGATTATGATATAATCTCTGCTGTACTTGCCTCGCTTATTATAGCCTTGGTTACATTCATCATTTGTATGGCAGGACTTGTGATAGGCAGACAGGCAGGAACAAGACTTACAGGAAAAGCCGGAATTTTCGGCGGCGCAATACTGATATTCATCGGTCTTGAAATATTTATTACCGGTATATTTTGATAAAGTAAACCACCGAAGAGATCTTAAAGATTTCTTCGGTGGTTTGTCATAATTCTACAGTTTCTGCACTTATTGTTTCTCTAAAAACGCTTTATTGCAGTACCGTGTATATTAGTATCCGTATAGCCATCTCATTTGTATTAAAGTTAATGCACATAACAATACTATATAACCTTTTGCTGCGTTGATTATTTTAACTTTTTGTAACTGCTGCTGGGTGAAATGTCAAAATAATTTTTATATGCGCGGTAAAATGTGGTGTAGTCATTAAAGCCGCATTCTGCATATACATTAGTCGGAGATACCCCTGCTTCAAGCAACTCTCTTGCAAGAAACAAACGCTTTACCGTGATATACTTCCATACTGTTGCACCGGTCGCTTCACGAAACAGTCGGTTTATCTGTGCAGGACTTATGTAGAATTTTTCACACAGAAAGGATAGTGTCATATCGTCCCACAGGTGACGGTTGATATATTCGATGATTTTTGCAACGGTGGTTGTCTTGTCGGGAGAGGGATTTTTCTTTACTGTTTCAAATGCGGCAGATATCTCGTTCAATAGCGGCAGAAGGTAGCACATACGCTCGTCCTGCTTTTGTGAATCCGCAATTTTTTCAAGATAATATACCCAATGTGTTTCGGGAAACTGCGCTGCCTTATATTGATTGTATTCACCCAAAGGCCGATCGTTAAACGGAGCAAGCAGCCGCTCTGCCATTTCATCCGGTAGGAATGATAGGTCTTCAAATGATGCAATGACACGGCGGTATGGTGTATTTGAACGCAGTATAAGATGATGTGTTTCGCCTCGGCGCATGATTAGCACATCACCGGGGCTCAACTGGTAGCGAGTTCCTTCAACCATATAATAAGCATCGCCGGATAAAAAGCAATATATTTCATGCCCTGTATGCGAATGCATATGGTGATCGTCCTGATTTGGTATTTTGGAGTATCTTGACCATCCGTGTATCTGCATATACATTGAAACTCACCTCTAATCTGCATTATATCAAAATATGACGATATTTGCAATCAAAATTTGATGTTATTTGCAATTGATAGTAAATAAATTCATAGTATAATGACGGTAAATAGCAATTGGAGGGTTTTATATGGAAATAGGCGCTCAGCTTTATACTGTAAGGGATTTTTGCAAAACCACAGAGGATTTTTCACAAACACTTAAAAAAATCTCAGATATAGGATACAAAAATGTTCAGGTATCCGGTACTTGTGATTATGATCCTGCGTGGCTGAAAAGAGAGCTTGATAAAAACGGATTGCGTTGTGTTTTAACACATATTCCGCAGGAGAGGCTTGTCAATGATACCGTTGCTGTTGCGAAGGATCACAATATATTTGATTGCAGTTATGTAGGACTTGGCTGGTACGATTTCGGAAGCAGCGACTTTAAAGAGAAGCTCAATAGCTTTAAGTCTACCTTTTCAGATGTTGCAAAAACGCTTTATGATAATGGTAAGTATTTTATGTATCATAACCACGGAACAGAGTTTTACAAGTACGACGGAAAGATAATTCTTGATCACATGGCAGAAATGATGCCAAGTAAGTATATGGGCTTTACGCTTGATACCTTCTGGGCGCAGGTCGGCGGTGCAGACCCAGCACAATGCATTGAAAAGCTTTCCGGCAGAGTTCCGGCTATCCATTTAAAGGACTATGCGTATGACCGCAAAATGGCGGTAGTAGGTGAAGGTAATATCAATTTCGACCGTGTGTTTGAAAAGGCAGAGGCAGCAGGTACACATTATATGTTGGTAGAGCAGGATGACTGCAACGGCGAAGACCCGTTTGATTGCCTTGCACGTAGCTATAAAAACCTCAAAGCACTCGGCTTGTGTTAACGGAGGAAATATGATGGACGATATCAGGATATATGCTTTTGCAGATGAAGCAGGTGCGGCTCTGGACGCACAGATAGCGGCAATGAAAAGGAACGGTCTTTCAGGGCTTGAAATCCGTAATGTTGACGGAACTAATGTTTCGGATATAACGATCGAGAAGGCAAAAGAGGTCAAGAAAAAGCTTGATGCCAACGGACTTATAACATGGTCTGTCGGTTCACCTATCGGTAAAATTGGAATCAATGACGATATGTCTGCACATCTTGATAAATTAAAGCACACGCTTGACATTGCAGATACACTCGGAGCAAAAAATATTCGCCTTTTCTCTTTTTATATTCCTGAGGGTGTTGCTCATGAAGACTGCAGACAAGAGGTTATCGACCGTATGGGCGCAATGCTGAATACAGCAAGCAAAACAGGTATAAATCTTTGCCACGAAAACGAAAAGGGCATTTACGGTGATACAGCCGAGCGCTGTCTTGAGCTTCATAAAGCATTTCCTGAGCTTAAAGGTATATTTGACTGTGCAAATTTTGTACAATGCGGTGTAGATACGCTCAATGCATGGGAAAAGCTGAAAAGTTATATTTACTATCTGCATATCAAAGATTCGTTTTATGATGGCACAGTCGTACCTGCAGGTGCCGGTGACGGCAATGTTGAAAAAATAGTGCGTATGTATGTTCGCTGCGGAGGCAGATGTGTTACTATTGAGCCGCATCTTGCGGTGTTTGAAGGTCTTGCAGCACTTGAGCGCGAGGGCGAAGAAAGTAATATCGGCAAATACAGCTATGAATCCAATGATGCTGCATTTGACGCAGCGTGTGAAGCTTTTAAAATTATAAGGAGTAAGATCTATGAGTAAGATAAAGCTTGGAATTATAGGTATAGGTAATATGGGAAGCGGTCATGCAAGCAATATCGAGGCAGGCTCCTGCCCTGAAATTGAGCTTGTTGCTATTGCCGATAATAATCCCGACCGTCTTGAATGGGCAAAGGGTAAGTATTCGGAAAGCGTTACATATTTTGATGATGCAATAGCAATGCTCGACAGCGGGCTTATTGATTCCTGCCTTATTGCCGTTCCGCATTATGACCATTGCAATTTTGCAATTGAGTGCATGAAACGGAATA
>JAXJVX010000059.1:0-7708 GCA_036308305.1 Acutalibacteraceae bacterium
ATCCTTCTTAATGATAAGATGGAGGAAATAATGGCACGAATGGTCTGCGCTCACGAGCTTGGACACGATGCCCTTCATAGAGATATAGCCAAAGGCGACGGGCTTAAAGAGTTTGTGCTTTTTAATATGAAAGACACAACGGAATATGAAGCCAATGGTAATTGATTTCTGGATGCCGAATAAAGATTGGGAGGGCTGTGATGTAAATGATCCCTCCGCCCGTGTACTCTCAAATTACGGTGAGAGTGGAAAATAATATCTTTTTCCCCTGCACAGAATTACATAATAGCGAAGTTTATATCTACCACACTGCTGAAAATAAGGAAATGATGATAACAATTCAGTGATTTTTTTAATGATTATTGTTAAATACACATATTGACATCTTTGCAATAACTATGGTATAATAGTAATATCCTAAATAATCAACGGTGCTGATAACTTTTCAGTGCCGTTTTTTGTTTTGAGGTGAAAGCAATGGATATTCCGAAAAAGCTCCCGCCTATCGGAGCGAGGATCATAAAATCATCAGTTGCAGTAGCATTATGTATGGTAATATATTTCTTCCGCACACTTCTGCCGATTGGAAACGGCATACCGTTTTACAGCGCTCTTGCAGCTCTCTGGTGCTTACAGCCGTATTCCAATTCCACAAAGAACAATGCAGGACAGCGTTCAACAGGCACCTTCATCGGAGCTGCATACGGGCTTGCTTTTATCGTACTGCTCCGCTTTTTCGGACTTTCCGAGCCTATCATTGTGTATCTGTTGGCTTCTGTCATCATTATTCCTGTGATATACCTTACAGTCATTACGGACAATCGTAATGCTTCATTCTTTTCTTGTGTGGTATTTCTGAGTATCGCACTGACACATTCCTTTGACGAGAATCCATACTTGTTTGTGTTAAACCGTGTTCTTGATACCTTTATCGGTATTGGCGTAGGTCTTGCGGTCAATAACTTTCACTTGCCAATAAAGCATGACAGCGAAACACTTTATATCAGCGGTATTGACTCCGTTCTGATACCTGATGATCATTCAGCAAATGCTTTCAATAAGGTTGAGCTTAACAGAATGATAGAATCGGGAGTAAAGTTTACGCTTTCAACGATACGCACTCCTGCTGAGGTCAAATCGCTTATGAAGGGTGTTAACCTGAAACTGCCGATCATCGTAATGGACGGAGCTGCTATGTATGATTTGAATAAAAGAGAGTACCTTGAAGCAGAGTTTTTGCAGGCTGATATATGCGAACAAGCTGAAAGGATCATTGCATATCACGGTATGCACTGTTTTGTGAATGTGATGTATGATGCCACCCTGCTGATATTTTACGGAGAACTATGGAATACTGCCGAAAAAGACCTTTACGAAACGCATAAACATTCCCCATACAGAAATTATATCCGTGATATATTCAGACGGCACGATGCTTCGGAACGTGTTCTGTATCTTACAGTACTTGATGAGATCACAAAAATAGCCAATCTTGAAAAACAGCTTGTTCATGAGCTTGGGGCTTTGGCGAGAATAACCGTAACGGATTCGGAATATGATGGGTATCAATATCTGAAAGTGTTTTCCTCTGCTGCCTCAAAGAAGCATATGCTTGTGAAATTAAAATCGCACACTGGGTGTGATAATGTGGTCACGATCGGAAGTATTGAGGGCAAATATGATGTATATATTGGTGACGGCGGTGGCAATGCCACTATCAAAAAATTGAAAAAACTTTACCGAAACGATATTTATCATTGAAATACAGTCAAATAAAGACAATATGTTTTTATTTACATAATGCTTGTTGACAGGCAGGCTGATCAGTGATATAATCATAAAAAACAAAGCAAAGGCGCTTCTCTGAATATAGAGGAGCGCCTTGTTTGTTGGAAAGGGGTATCCGATATGAACGGCTTCAAGGAAACAATGTGTGCGGCTTTCAGAGAGAACAACATGATCTCACCTGCGTACTTTGATAAATACAGCGTAAAGCGAGGACTTCGTAACCCTGACGGCACAGGTGTTATGGCAGGCGTTACGAACATCTGCAATGTTCACGGATATGTTGTTGATGACGGCGAGAAAAAGCCTGCCGAGGGCAAGCTGATATTCAGAGGATACAGTATCCGAGATCTGATCAGCAAGGTCGAAGCAGAGGATCGCTTCGGTTTTGAGGAGATCGTCTATCTTTTGCTGACAGGCAAGCTGCCAACAGCGGACGAACTTGCGGAGTTTACAGCTCTGCTTTCGGATAACCGCGCTTTGCCTGAAAACTTCTTTGAGGATATGATACTGAAAGCTCCCTCACGGGATATTATGAATAAAATGGCAAGGTCAACGCTGGCTCTTTACTCCTATGACAGCGACCCCGAATCCCTGTCACCTGAGCATGAAATAGATACGGCTGTGTCTCTAATCGCCAAAATGCCCGTTATCATGATATGTGCTTACGAAACGAAAATGCGTTATTTCAGCGATAATTCCATGATCATGCACCCTCTGATAGAGGGAATGACAACTGCCGAAAATATTCTCTCCACTCTGCGTGCGGACAGAAAATTCACCCACGACGAAGCAAAGCTGCTTGACATTATGCTGATGCTTCACGCCGAACACGGAGGCGGCAACAACTCAACATTTTCCTGCCGTGTACTCACTTCATCGGGAACAGACCCGTATTCTACCTATGCGGCAGCTATCGGCTCACTGAAAGGTGCAAGACACGGCGGAGCAAACCACAAGGTCACGGAGATGCACGAATATATCAAAGCGAATGTTTCCGATTGGGAGAATGAAGATGAACTCAGCGATTATTTGAGGAAGATACTCAAAAAGGAAGTGGGAGACGGCAGCGGACTGATCTACGGAATGGGTCATGCAGTTTATACCCTTTCCGATCCCAGAGCCGTGATACTGAAAGAATATGCAGGAAAAATGGCTGAGGGTACGGAATTTGAAAAAGAGTATCATCTGCTTGAAGCAATAGAACGGCTGACTCCTCTCGTATTTGAGGAAGTAAAACATTCCGGCAAGGTCATCTGTGCCAATATTGATATGTACAGCGGATTTGTATACAGAATGCTCGGTATCCCAGAAGAATTGTTCACACCCCTGTTTGCTGTTTCAAGAATGGCAGGCTGGTGCGCTCACCGATTCGAGGAGATAAACAGCGGCAAACGCATTATCCGTCCCGCATACAAATCTGTATCACATGAAAAGAAGTATATTGATATTAAGGACAGATAAGCAGTTAAAGTCTGCAAAGGCTTTGATAATAAAAGGAAAGACTGATCACTATGGAAAAAATCAGAATGACCACTCCTTTGGTCGAAATGGACGGAGACGAAATGACAAGGGTAATATGGAAGATGATAAAGGACAAACTTCTTCTTCCGTTTATTGACCTGAAAACGGAGTATTACGACCTTGGACTTGAACACAGAAATGAGACCGACGATAAGGTAACAGTTGAGTCGGCAGAAGCTACAAAAAAGTACGGAGTTGCAGTAAAATGTGCGACTATCACTCCAAATGCAGCGAGAATGCCCGAATATAACCTCAAAGAAATGTGGAAGTCACCTAACGGCACTATTAGAGCTATCCTTGATGGTACAGTATTTCGTGCGCCGATCATTGTGGACGGTATAACGCCGTATATCCCCACATGGACAAAGCCTATCACGATCGCCCGTCACGCTTATGGTGATGTATATAAGAATACTGAGCTTCGTGTGGATCAGGGCAGCAAGGCAGAGCTTAAAGTGACCGACAAAGAAGGAAATGAGACTTTTGAGCTTATATATGATTTTGAGGACAGCGCCGGAATGATTCAGGGACTTCACAATAAGGATAAGTCGATAGAAGGCTTTGCACGTTCCTGCTTTAATTACGCACTTGATACTAAGCAGGATATATGGTTTGCTTCAAAGGACACGATCTCCAAAAAGTATGACCACAGATTCAAGGATATATTTGCAGAGATCTTTGAAAAGGAATATAGGGCGAGATTTGAAGAAACAGGAATAGAGTATTTCTACACTCTGATCGACGATGCAGTTGCAAGAGTTATCCGTTCCGAGGGCGGCTATATATGGGCTTGCAAAAACTATGACGGCGATGTAATGTCCGATATGGTGGCAACGGCATACGGCAGCCTTGCAATGATGACCTCCGTGCTTGTTTCGCCTGACGGTATCTACGAATATGAAGCAGCTCACGGCACTGTACAGCGCCACTATTACAGATATCTGAAAGGCGAAAAGACCTCTACAAATCCTGTTGCAACAATATATGCGTGGACGGGGGCTTTACGCAAGAGGGGTGAGCTTGACGGCATTTCGGGGCTGTGTGAGTTTGCCGACAAGCTCGAATCGGCTGTCCTGAAAACGATCAGTGACGGCATCATGACAGGCGATCTGGCTGCTATCTCGTCTTTGGAAAACAAGCAGACTGTTGATACCGAAACTTTCCTTGATGAGATTGCAAGGCGTTTGGTGTGAATGAAAACAAGCAATAATAGCATCAAAAATCAAATCATTCACTTCTGTTTTTTTAGGGAATACGCTCGATTTATTACGAAACCCTTAAAAATAAGACAAATTCCCAAAAGTGCTTGACAAGTGAGATGATTAATGCTAAAATAATATTATCAAAAACAAAGAGCAATGGCGCTTCTCCTGAACAGGAGTAAGCGCCATTTTTGTTTTCCTGATACATTTTTGATGATTGGAGTGATAAACATGACACAGCAGACGCAGTTCACAAAGGCAGTGGGCAATGCAAGTGAGATCAACGAGCTTCTCAGAAGATATGGTGTTAAGTTTGGTATATACAAAAACGGCGTGTTCAATGAACAGTTTTTTCCGTTCGATCCAATTCCACGAGTTATTTCGGCGGAAGATTTTCAGAGTATAGAAAAGGGACTTGTTCAGCGTGTAAACGCTCTGAATGAGTTCCTTTTTGATATTTACCACGAAAAAAAGATCGTGCGTGACGGTATCATACCAGAGGACTTTATCTATATCTCAAAGGGCTACCTTGCCGAGTGCGAGGGCATTACGCCGAAAAATAAGGTGTACAGTCATATCTCGGGCATTGATCTTGTGCAGGCAAAGGACGGCGAGTGGTACATTTTGGAGGATAATCTGCGTATCCCGTCGGGGGCTTCCTATCCGCTGATCGCAAGGGACTTGACCCGTATCGCTGCACCGCAGGCATTCGAGGAAAACCCGATCATAGATAACCGTGGATATGCTGAATTGCTCAAAGAAACGATGGAACACGTCAACTGCGGCGGTGCAAGGGCGATACTTACCCCCGGACGATACAATGCGGCATATTTCGAGCATTCCTATCTTGCGGAGCATACAGGCTCGGTACTGGTACAGAATGATGAGTTGTTCGTGGAGGATAATATTCTCTATCACCGCACATATTCGGGCGGCAAGACGAGGATAGGCGTACTTTACCGCCGTATCGCAGACGAGTACCTTGACCCGCTGACCTTCCTGCCGGAATCACTCATCGGCATACCCAACCTGATGGAAGCCTACCGAAGCGGAAACGTGGGAATCATCAATGCCCCCGGCAACGGTGTGGCTGACGATAAGGGTATCTATTATTTCGTGCCAAAGATGATAAAATACTATCTCGGTGAAGAGCCGATACTCAAAAATGCACCGACATATCTGCCGTTCTATGAGGAGGACATGAAGTATGTTATGGAGCATCTTGATACACTCGTCATCAAGGACGTTGCCGAGGCAGGCGGTTACGGCGTGGTGTTCGGCAGCGATCTGACAAAAGAAAAATTAGAGGAATTTCGCAAAACGATCATCGCAGAGCCGAGGCGTTTCATCGCACAGGAGGTCATTGACTTCCTTGATCTGCCGATACTGGAAAACGGCGAAACGGTCATGCGAAAGGCAGACCTGAGAGCCTTTGTGCTGTCGGGCGAAACAACAAAGGTCTGGGCTTCGGGACTGACACGATTTTCACGCAATCCCGATTCATTCGTAGTCAATTCATCACAGGGTGGAGGTTTTAAGGACACATGGGTACTATCTCGTTAGAACACAGCGACCGTCTTTACTGGCTGGGACGCTATACGGAAAGATTCTTCACAACGATAAAGGCTCTTAGCAAGCAGTTTGACAAAATGATCGGTACAGCACACAGCTACACCGATTATCTCGACTGCTTCGGACTGCCCGATACTTATATGGATAATAAGGATTTTATCCGCAGCCTGCTTTTTGACGAAAACAATGCTCACTCTGCGGCATACAGTCTGGAACGGGCTTACGACAACGGTATCGTTCTGCGTGAGGAGATCTCCACAGATTCGCTGTCATTCCTGCAAATGGCGAAGGATACGCTCACAAAGGCAGGAAAGATCGATAATGTCAGGCTTGCACTTCTGCCGTTAGAGGATATTATTTACAGCTTTTGGGGCAGTATTAACGAGCATATTTTCGATGATGAGATCAGAAATATCATCTATATCGGCAAGACGCTTGAAAGGCTCGACCTTTATATCAGAATGAAATATCCCTTTGATATTGTTGAAAAGGAGTTTGTAAGGCTTTGCAAAAACCTGAACCGTGTGCCAAAGGGTACGCCTTATCGGTACAGCACAAAACATCTCTCCGTCCTTGTGGAGATACTTGGCTCGGAGGAAGATTATAAGCGTGAAGCTGACAGGGCGGTAGATAGTCTCGGACATTTATTTGAGACGGAGGAGGTGTTTGTATGAAGCGTGTGAATTTCTACTATTCGACTAAGCTGACCTTTGATGATTATGTGCATAACCACAGCTTTGCACTCCGTATCATGCCTCCCGAAACGGACACCCAGCATATCCTGTCATGCAGTCTGAATATCTCGCCTTATGTTCCTACACAGCAGACGGTCGATGCGTTTGGAAACAACGTCACAGCCGGTTATATGAGAGACGATCACCGATTCCTCGATTTTGAGATCAAAGGTTCGGCGGAGGTCGATCATACAAAGCATCGTTTGGACTTACTGCCCTGCTATCTCTATCAGTCGCAGTATACTAAGCCCGATGACGGACTGGAAGCGTTCTATGACAGCATTAAGGGCAAATGCACAGGAACGGCTTCTGATAAGGCAGAGTATATCTGCAATATCCTCTCGGATACGATAGGATACGAAAAGGGCTTTACAGATACGACTACTACGGCTGCACAGGCTTTTGCTCTGAAAAAAGGTGTATGCCAGGATTTTTCACATATCCTGATCTCGCTTCTGCGAATGGACGGCATCGCCGCAAGATATATTGCAGGACTTGCGTTCTGCGACGGCGAGACACATTCGTGGGTGGAATATTGGACGGGCGATCACTGGGAAGGCATTGACCCTGCCAACAACTGCCCTGTCAGCGATGATTATCTTGTGATCTCACAGGGCAGAGACTTCCGTGACTGCGCCATTGACAGGGGCGTGATGTTCGGGAAATACACAAAACAGCTACAGCTTGTAAGAAGCGTACTGACTTGAAAGGAATGATACCGATGTGTGAGATCGTTGCAAGCATACCGCTTGCAGTCAATGAGAACTTAATTATACAAAAGCGCCGCATACAAAACGGTAAAAGCAAGACCAGACTCAGCCTTGTAACAGGCACCCACGGTGATGAGCTGGAGGGGCAGTATCTTGCCTACATGGTCGGGAGCTATATTGA